>JAJCXL010000336.1 GCA_029263435.1 Acidobacteriota bacterium
TTGCCCTCGGGAACGACCGCGCCCCGCGCAGTGCGGTAGTAGGGATTGACGACCAGTACCGAGTATCCCGACTCCGCCAGGCGTTTGCCCATGACTCGAAATGCCGGGCGAATGCTGACGATGTCCGGCCAGATGATGACCGCGGCGTGCTTGCCGCTCGCCGGGTGCACGAAGTAGCAATCGGCCTTTCCGTCCGGCGTGTCGACCATGACATCGCTCTCGACCACGTCCACCGCATTCGCGACGGCGGGCAGCATCATGGCGAGCGCCGCGCCCACGCCTCGACGGCTGAACTCTCGGCGGGTCACGGCATTACGGCGCAAGTACTCTTCGGCATCTTTCGCGGTCAGTTCGTCACACATGAAAGTTTCTCCTGAGCTTGGTTCGTTGGATAGCTCGCTATGTTTGCCCAGATCCCGTGCGTGACTCAACCAGAAAGGCTTCCGGGGGCTCAGCACTTTAGGATTCGCCCCCACCGAAAAATGGATTTTCTTCGGCGAAGTTCATCGACGGAGAATCGATAGGCAGCGCCGGTAATGACGCCGGGAACTTGTACTCCGTGTCACCGCGCCGGCTGGATCTCAACCACGAGGGCTTCGAGCGCACGTCGACGGTCGGCGGGCTCAGTGGATCGCGATTGCAGAAACGCGCGCCAGTGGTTCTCGAACGCCGGCAGCTCTCTATCCCATCGTTCGCCGCGCCGATAGACACCGAAAGATCCGTAATGTTCGTAGCCGGGCTGAGCGTTGTCTTCCAGGACCAGGCGGGTGATGTCGCCGCTCGTGAAGAAGATCACGTCGTGCCAGAAGCGGTCGGGCTCCTCGATCGCGGCGGCTTCGAACGCGTCGCTCAAGCCCTGGCGAAGGGGTCCTTCCATCGCGTCGGTATGGGAGGCTTCGTGAAAGATCATCTCGATCGCCTGCGGCATCTGGTTCCCCCGGTCCGCGCTCGAGATCGTCAAGCGGCCTCCGATCGAGTACGCCCCCACCGCATTCGCGTAGACCATCACGTCGACTGGAACTCGCGTGTCGGGCCAACGTCCGCCATAGGCCGCCTCGAATCGAGCAATGCTCGCGTCCTCGACGACGGCCAACGTGGGAGCGACGGTCTGGATCCAACGTCGATTGCGCTCATCGTGGTTCGGCCACCAGTGACGCTCGTAGATCGGAAGCGCCTCTTCCAGGGCCTGCGCAAGTAGCTGCTCCGGCGCGGGAACGGCGTCCCGGGAACGCATACCCGCGGCCCAGTCCCTCACCGCCACCAGGGCCTCGTCGAACAACAGACTCCGACCCACCGCGGCACCGTACGCATCCACCGCGGCTCCCCAGGTGCGTTGTTCGTCCGCGCTGAGTTGCGATCTCCACTCGTTACGCTCGGAGATCGGAAGCGCATAGGGCGGCCAGTCACCGGCGCCTGCCGTCGCCCAGTCGATGAGAAAGTGATGGAGGGCCGTGCGCGCGTCGCTTCGCAGCTCGAAGCGATCGGTGGACGTCCCGGAGACAGCCGGTTGTGCCTGTGCCGCCGAGTCGACCAAATGTAGACTCAGCGTGAAGGTGAGCATCGTGACAAGTTTCATTGTTCCTCGTCCTCAGCGTCCGTTTAACCTTCCCCACGGATGGATTATTCACCGAGCATATTAGCCGGTCCGTAGCGGAGGCAACTTCCGCTCCGGCGCTGCTATGGCGCAACATTGGTTGCGTAGGGCCGATTTCGATCCGTACACTGAAACTACTGCAACCCAACCGAAACTAGCTGTCGCTCGGACGTGAGATCCAGCGTGAACCGGGCCCGACGGCGCAAGGACCGACCATCAGCTATATGCGCGGCACTTTGAACGCAACGTCGATCTCTCGCATCTTGCGCGAGGTCGCCGTTCGTCGGAAAGAAGGCGTGCTGCACCTGGTCAGCGACGATGTGGCCAAACGCATCTACCTCAAAGATGGACTCGTCATCTTTGCCGGCTCCGACAGTGAGGAGGAGCGTCTGGGGGCGATCCTCTTAGGTTCCGGGAAGGTGTCTCTAGACGAGCTCACTGTGACGCTCGAGCACGCGAAGCGAACCGGCGACACTCTCGGCAGGGTGCTGGTTGCCTCGGGCATCGTTTCGCACGAAGATGTCGAAGCTCTCGCCCGTGACCGCACCGTGTCGATCGTAGCCTCCGCTTTTCGCTGGCCGTTGGGTCACTACTACTTTCAGGAGAAGCCGACCGAAGTGCGCAAGGAGGTCGCGCTCGACCTCGCGATTGAGACCGTCTTGTACGAAGCAGTGAGAGTCATGGATCTCGTCGCTGTCCGGCAGGGATTGGCTGAGGCGGAGACACTACGACGGTGTTCTCCGGACGATGCGTCCGAGATCGATCGCGTCATCGGAGATTCAGTGGGTCGGTGGATCTTCGAACGGGCTGACGGAGCCAACATCGCGGACCTGGTGCACGTTTCGCCCGCGGATGAGGCGGAGACGCTGCGGGCACTTTACGGTCTGGTGCTCGCAGGCTTTGTCGCGGTGGATACGCTCATCGGAAGTACGGCGGATCTCGGTGATCTGACGCTCGGCGCCGGCTCCGAGACACCGTTTGAGCTGACCCGCGGGGCGGTGCCGTCCGAGCTCGGGCGATACGAAGTCATAAAGCTTCTCGGGCGTGGAGCGATGGGCGCGGTGTACCTGGCGAAAGACCCGGCCATCGATCGCAGGGTGGCCGTCAAGTTGATTCAGACCGTCGCGGAGGTCAGCGCCGCCGAGTTCGAGAAATACCGAGAGCGATTTCACCGAGAAGCGAAGGCTGCCGGAAGGCTCAATCACCCAGGCATCGTCGCGGTGTTCGACTTGGGTTATACGGCGGATGCCACTCCCTTCATCGTCATGGAGCATGTCGAGGGGCGCACCCTTAGGGAGCTCGTCGCGACCGATGCGCCGGACATCGAGACGATCCTAGGCTATGCGATCGAGATCCTCGAGCCTTTGGCCTACGCCCACGATAACGGCATCGTCCACCGCGACATCAAGCCGACGAACATCCTCGTGACCACGAGTGGCCGAATCAAGCTCATGGACTTCGGAATCGCGCACGTGCTTGGCTCGGAGCTCACCAAAGAGCACGACGTTCTGGGAAGCCCCAACTACATGGCGCCGGAGCAGCTCACGAAAGCACCGGTCGACGCCCGGACCGATCTGTTCGCCTTCGGGGTGCTGCTCTACTGGATGCTCACGCAAAGACTTCCGTTCGACGGAGACTCGATCCCCGCGATCGCGCAGTCCATCGTGCACGACGAGCCGCCGCCGCCACACACGATCCGCCCGGGCGTCAGCCCCGACCTCTCGGCGGTGGTGATGCGGTGTCTCTCCAAAGAGCCCGGGATGCGTTTTTCCAAAGCCGACGACGTGCGCTCGTCGCTCGTCGCAGCCGCGCGCGGTGGGAGCCACGGGGAGGCGACTCTGAGCGCGATTCGACCGTCCTCCGTTCACACGGGACGAGTCGCGGCTCCACCGCGCGGAACGCTAAGACGCGCCGCCGTGACCGCTCTTGCCGCGGGGGCGCTCGTCGTCGCAGCTGTCGTGTTGCTGCGCCCGCCGCCTACGACGGAAACGAGCACTCCACCGAACGTAGAGCTGTCGGACCGGTTGGATTCTTTGAGCGATGCCGAGCTCTACCAAGAAGCAGCTCGAACGCTCGCGGACGGTGACTTCGCGGCGAGTCGCTCGATGCTGACCGCGCTCCTCCGAAGAAATCCCACTTTTGAGGGTGCCGCGGAGCTGTCGGTACAGACCATTCCGGATTCGGAGAGTGATGAGCTCCCATTGGTCGCCGAGACGAGCGAGGTGGATGCGCAGCTCTTCTATGATGCCAGGGTCGCGTTCGATCGAGGTGAGCTAGAGGCGAGCACCGACGGTCTCGACACCTTGCTACGCAACAACCCCTCGTTCGTCGGAGCCGCGCAGCTCCTCGTCGATGTCAATGATGCGAAATGGCAAAGGTCCCTCCCGAGAACACTTGCCGTCGTTCACAACCATCGCCTGGGCGAGTGCGAGGGAACGGTGACCCTAGGCGCCGAAAGCATCGAATTCGTCTCGAGTGAGCACGAGCGGTTCTGGAGCTTCGCGGACATTCGTACGATCACCATGCCGAGACCGAGTGAGCTCGTGATCGAGACGCACGAGATAGAGCTGCTCACCCTGGGCCGCCCCAAGAACTATCGATTATTTCTCGCCGACCCGATGCCCGACATCTCTTGGGCGCGTTACGAGCGCTTGTTCCGGAAGCGCTAGGGCGACGACGCCGGCCGTAATATTGACCCGGTGCCCGAGTTCAGCGAGCGAGTTAGCCTCTACTAGGGCACGAGAGTGACGTCGTTGGTCTCGTGCAGGCGACCCATCACGCCCCATCCTCCGAAGCGGTCGGTGAGCGCGAGGATAAGCTCGTTGTCGCCTGCTTCGAGCGGGAGATGGAGCGTCGCTTGCCCGACGCCGATGAGGCCTTGGCGGCGCGGGAAGTTGAAGCTGTAGCTGTCATCGGCGGAGAACAGGAGACGCCCGTTCAAGAACACGCTGACCTCGTCGCTATAGCCGAAGTCGAAGCGCACCGTCTCCGCGCGTGCCGCCCGGAGG
>JAJCXL010000337.1 GCA_029263435.1 Acidobacteriota bacterium
CGACATCTGTTCCGACGATATACACGTCAACGGAGGAGAATCGTGTCGCGCCCTGAAACATCTGGAACTTTGCATG
Source organism: Acidobacteriota bacterium (assembly GCA_029263435.1). GTDB lineage: Bacteria > Acidobacteriota > Vicinamibacteria > Marinacidobacterales > SMYC01 > JAJCXL01. Next base: position 77 of record JAJCXL010000337.1, read on the forward strand.
CGTCGCTATCTGCTGCCGATTCTCCGAAAACAATGCAGCCTGGACGTCACCAGGCAGTCCGACAAGATAGAGTCGATTAAACGAACCATTTTCAATCTCGAAGGCCCGCTCGGCCAGAAATACGCCCTGATTGCCAGCGGGGGTAACATTCATATTCAAGGTTCCAGGATCGACGATGACGCTCGTCGAATTGTTGGCGTAATCGAGACCTTCGACCAGTGGATCGACGAAGTTGCCGCCAGACACGACGTCAACCGGTCCAGTGCCCAGAGCGCCATGAACGACAGACAGTTCCGCGAGAAGATTGATGTCGTAGAGATCGAGGCCGAGACTGGTCCCAATCCAGCGCACCGAAAACGGCGCGGTCGTTGCTCCTGCGTCGTCCATGATCGTCAGCAAATTACTGGTCGCCGCGCCGACAGTAATCGGATCTGATGCGAACAAAATATTGCCAGGCTCACCAACCGGCGTCAGTACGAGTTGGTATTCGTCGGCAGGTAGTTCGATCGCAGTTCTCAGGTCTGAGTAGCCGATCGTGGTTCTGGGCGCCGCGAACTCCGGACTGGTGCCGGGCGCTTCGAGGTATACGTCGACGGTGCCCACGCTGTTAGCCAGATTGCCAAAGGAAACCTCCATCACCGTTACGGCGGTTTCATTCTCGGTGGCCGTAGCGACCTCGTCTGCCCAGTCTCGCCCGAACTGCTCCCAGATAATGATCTCAGGTTCGGTCAGTGACCCCACAAGGATAAACGTGTACTCCGTCTCATCGTCGACGGTAATCGTCGACGATGAGAGCGTCGTCGCCTCAGTGTCACCGGGAAGCAGGACGTCAAAGCGAAACGTGTATTCAAGGTTGTCGAACTCCGTAATGCCGGACGATTGCTTGTAAGTCAAAGTTGATAGCAACGTCTCTTCGATGAGAAAACTGACCGAACCCAGGTTGGGAATTGCGTGTAGCGCCTGAATGGACCCCTCTCCGGTGACCGTCTCCGTGTTGTTCGTGCTGGGGCATCCGGCGAGAAGAAATGCAGTGGCCAACCAGACAAGCTGGAACGGGTGAGTTCGATTCATTGGGTCCTCCGTATTCTGGTACGAGCGTAGTGATGCGGCATCGTAAGGAAGGAAAAAGTGAAGAACCGTTAAGAAATGAAAGGTAAATCGTGAGGCGGCGCGAATATGTCGCACAGGCCGTAGCAACACCCGATTTACCCTCACGCCAACCTTACAATTCCTTACAGCGCCGTTGTTTGCACAGTTCTAGACTGTGTTCGTCGGGAAAACTCGACAACGACACACAACGGAGATTGACAATGAAGAAACTGATGACGATTGTGGCGCTAACACTGGGTATGATCCTCGCGTTCAATGCCAGCGCCGACGGTGACAAGCAGCGGCCGGAGCCGCCGTCGTTCACCGAGATAGACAGTAACGCGGATCAGCTCATTAGCCGTGAAGAAATGGAAGCGGTAATGGAGGCGCGAGCTGGTGATCGTCGCCCTCGGTGTGGCGACGGTCGTGATCCAGAGGCCCGTTTCAACCGCGTTGACGAGGACGGCGATGGCTACTTGAACGAAGCAGAGTTCGACGCTGCACGCGCGAAAATGGAAGAGCGCCGCGGCCATCACCACCGGCGTGGTGACTGCGATAAACAGGATGCTGACACGTAATCTTGCGGCGAGACGGCAGGTATTCCGGAGTACACTGGCAGAATATCGTTGCCCGGACCAAAGGTAGTTCGCAGAGCGTGAGTACATCGAGCATTTTGATGATCGACGACGATGCCGACTTGTGCGGCATGGTCGTCACTTATCTGAAGGAGGACGGGTTCGACGCCTGTTCGGTCCAAAGCGGTGAGGCGGGCCTCGAACTTGTGCAGTCGCAATCTTTCGATGCATTGATTCTCGACGTCATGATGCCCGGATTGAATGGCCATGAAGTATTGCGTCGACTGCGCTCGGGAGCGATGGCGATCACGCCAATGCCAGTTCTCATGCTGACAGCCCGAGGTGATGACGTTGACAAAATCGTCGGTCTTGAAAGCGGCGCTGACGACTATCTCGCGAAGCCTTGTAACCTACGTGAACTGGCGGCGCGGCTGCGCGCTATCTTGCGTCGCTCGGCACATACCCCCAGTTACAGTGGCACTCGCTCTACGTCGCTATCGGTTGGAAATATCCAACTCGATGCCGCGCGGCGGCAAGCTAGCCAGGCCGGGACGACTCTGGCTCTGACCGGCGCGGAGTTCTCCATTCTGCAAATTCTGATGGAGCACGCAGGCGCGGCGGTGTCGAAAGAACTGTTGATGAAAACGGCGCTGGGCCGCGACTACCTGCCCTACGATCGTAGTGTCGATGTTCACGTCGCCAACTTGCGCAAGAAACTACATCCCGGCGAAGCCGCCGATACGCCGATTAAAACGATTCGTGGCGTCGGCTACCAGCTGATCGACGTGGAAACCAGCTACTAGTATGCGCCGCCTGTATCTGAAGATCGTCCTCGCGATCTGGGTTGTGATGATCGTGTCATCACTCGGCGCGGGCACCATCATGCGCATGATCAATGCGGAGGAGTCTGCGGACCAGGTACGTGCATTTAACGTGGAGCGCTTCCTGTTGCCGTCCGTAGAGGCTGTTATCGAGAAAGCGGCGGGTAAATCCGAGCGCGAACTCATAACGTTGTTCGATAGGAGCTGGCTTGCCGACCGCAAGACGGCGTTTAGTTTGCGGGACTCGGCCGGCAATACGTTGCTGCGCCACGGGCCCGAGCAGATTCTGAGCGTGATCGACGGGCCGGACAGTGATGACAGAACCTGGCAACATGATTTTGTTCATGATGGCCAATCCTACTCACTAATTGTTGTTCCGCGCGACCGGCAACATCGTCGCCCGCCGATTCCATTTCCCCGGGGTGGCACGGCCATTTTGCTGGTTTTGGCTATCGCCGTTCCGATCAGCGTCTTGTTGAGCTTCTTGATCGCGCGCTATCTTATTCGACCGCTGAAGTCCTTCGAGTTGGCTGGCACACGCCTTGCGGATGGCGATCTGTCAGCACGAATCAGCCCGTCTGCCTCGGGCCGGGGTGATGAACTCGGCGAATTCGCGAATACCTTCGATCACATGGCAGAACGTATTGAGTTACTGGTGAATTCGCACAAAGAACTGTTGCGAGACGTTTCGCACGAGCTGCGATCACCATTGGCGCGACTGCAGGCGAGCCTGTCCCTCGCGCGGCAAAGAACCGGTGGAGCGGTAGATGCGGAGATGGATCGAATCGAACGCGAGGTCGAACGACTGGACAACCTCATCGGCAAGTTGCTCACATTTGCACGAATCGATTCGAAGCAGTTGCCGGTCGAAATGGAGCCGGTCAATCTTGACTGGCTCCTGGCCGATGTCATTGGCGATGCGTTGATCGAGGCGGCGGCGGACGAGAAGAACGTCGTTCTGACCGAAACCAGCGAATTGCGAGTCTTGGGTGATGCGGAGTTACTGGCCAGCTGTTTCGAGAATATTATTCGCAATGCCATACGCCACACGCCGCCGGGATCTACCGCTGATGTTTCGTTGTTGGCCTTTGAAGACGACTTGTCGCGGTGTTGCGTGTCCATTCGCGACCGAGGCGAAGGGCTTCCCGAGGAAGACCTGACGAATATCTTCGAGCTGTTTCGAAAGTTTGATGACCAGGGTGGTGAGAATACGGGTAGTTCCGGTATCGGCCTTGCGATCGCAGACAAGGTTGTCAAGCTCCACGGTGGCGAAATCTCTGCGTCCAATGCGTCGGACGGAGGCCTGATTGTCACTGTGTGTTTGCCGCTCGCGGACTAGTTTGCTCTACCCGACCATCCTTACACGACGCAACTATTCTTGACAGACATTGACGTGACGGTTCCTTAACGTTGTCGGCCAATTGCAACGGCGAAGGAATAGAAATGAAAAAACATCTGGGTATATTGGTGGTCAGTGCTTTCGCGGCGCTGCCATCGCACGCGGCTGAGACGGACGGTTTGTTCAGGTTTTCGGATCTGGAATGGTTCGGCGATCTTAGTGCGACCTACATGGACTCAAACGGTGACATTAATTTCTACGGCAATACGGCAAGTGTTTATGGCGGTGCGCCGAGTATCTCGATGGACGATGGGCGAGGCCTGTCGTTTGCGGTTGGTTTTCAAACCAGGGACGGGTGGCGGCTGTCGGCGGAGCTGGGCCAGATGAGGTTGAATTCCAGCACTAGCGACGTTTTCGGTCTCAACGATCGAATAGACGACACATTTCGTGTGGATGCGGAAATCGAGAGTCTCATCTTCATGCTGAACGGTGGATACGACTTCGAAATTGGTTCAGAGTGGTTCACGCCGTTCTTCGAAGGCGGTGTCGGCATAGCAAGAAACGAATCCAGGCGGGCAATCCTGGATGTCAGTTATGACTCACTGGTTTGGAATGGAACGTCGCTGGACGATCAACAACTGATTGGCTATTCGTATCCCAACGGAGAGACGACGGAGTTTGCCTGGAGCGCCAGTGTCGGCTTGCGCATGGCATTGAGTGAGCGATTTGACCTTTCGCTGTCGTACGGTCTGATGGACCTTGGCGAGGCGCTCACCGAAACGGACGACGGCGGTGACGCACTCGGGTTTGACGATCTCAGCTCACAACAATGGCAATTGGGGCTCGAATTCGAGTTCTAGGCATTGCCGAGACTTTTACACCGGGGAATCATCATGAACATGACCGACATGCTGCCAGCTGCGGCAGTCGCTTTTCTTCTGCTTGCGGGTTGCGCCTCTTCACACCCTGATCGTAACGGGCGAGTGAACCAGTTCGACACGAACGGAGACGGAAATCTGTCACGAGCAGAGTATGCCGAGAGTTCGTTAAGTGATGTTATTGAATTCGACTCTCTGGATACGGATGGCGACGAATTACTAAGCCCTTTTGAGCTCGAGTTTCACATGGGCAAAGGCGACAGAGAGCGCGGGAATCGCGGTGCGAAAGGCGGTCGGCCCAGGAATTAACTTCCGCACGATTTCGTAAGCTCAGAAAACATGTCTCAATATTAATCAGATGGTTATCAAGAGAATTCGATAGTACCCTTCTCACACACACAGTCCACCTATAGGCGTTTACTTAGGAACTCAACAGTTGTTGCGATCGCTTCTTCAGTTAGTTCGTGATTGCCACTGAAAACGCCCAAACCGTGGTCCGCGTCTTCGACGATATGGCGGACGACGTCAATACTGCGGATTGCTGATTGGATCACCAATTCGGAGACGCTGGGAAGCACAACATCGTCGAGGTCACCATAAAGTATAAGCAGTGGTCCCTCGAATGCGCTAATTGACTCAAGTGGTCGGCTGTCTTCCAGATCCTCGAACCATTGCAGTCCCAGTTCCTGATTCTGTCCCCAGAGCGTTGTAAACGGCGCAGAGCCGCGCTCCAATGCACGACCCTTGAGTTCGTCGTACGCAGATTGGCCGCCTAAGAACGAGACCATACTGCCTGCGCCATTCAATGCGGCCGGGGACCAAGTGGCGATCACCTTGAAGTCGTCATTTCTTGCTCCGAGCAACAAGACAAGACGACCACCCATACTCCAACCGAACAATCCAACTCTCTCCTTGTCAATGTGGGACCGGCCGATCGCAAAATCGCGGGCAGCCAGGAAGTCGCTCAACATATTGCTGAGATTATTATTGGCAAAAGACTCCGAACTTTCTCCGCAACCCGAAAAATCCATCCTGATCGACGCAACGCCCAAGGTGGCGAGTCGTTCAGCGACTTGCGTGAAACTTCCTTCTTCATGCCTGCTTCCGCCATGACCATGCGCCATGACGACCAGGGGAAAAGTCTCGTCGCCAGTGGCAGTCGGC
>JAJCXL010000338.1 GCA_029263435.1 Acidobacteriota bacterium
ACCGCGATCCGGAGCTTCCGGTGATGGCTCGCTCCTTCCGTTGACGACGACCACGGCGCCTCCGACCGCTCCGGCCACACTGGCTCCGACGAGAACCGCGGTTCCCGCGCCAACGCCGCCCCCGACGCCGGATCCGATTCCGGCGGCAGACATGAACCCCGCAATGCCCGCCGCTTGAAAGCCGGGCGGCACGGCTGGACCCGTCGCGCTCGTCGCGCCCACGATGATGCCCGGGTCGTCACCGGGCACATAGGCCGCGTCATCAGGTGTCTCACAGTTCGAGCGCACTTCCGAGTCGTGGCCAGCATCGCGGACGCCGTAGAACTCGAGATCGATCGCTTCGATGTAGTAGAAAATACGTCCTGTGTCCGCCGAGGGCTTCGGCAGAACGCCAACGAAGCTCCCCTCGATCACTTGCATCTCCACCCAATAGAAGTCCACGAACTGCTCCGCCCGAAAATACACTTTCGCCGTCTTGAGCCGGCCAGCGGCTCCGATCGACGCCTCCACGACCGGGAACCGATCGACCAGAAAACAGCCACGCGCCTCATGGTCTATTCCGAACTGCGCGGCTGCAGTAACAGGTCCCAGAACCAGGCACACTCCCGCACAAATGATGGAGGAGAACAAACGCGTCGCAATCACTCTGATGGATCCCAACAACAAGCGGAGCTAAGAATTAGTGCGGAACGCGTTGCAGAGAAAAAACTATGAATAGGGGAGACGCGTCAGCTCACTTACTAGTTTGCAGGATGAAATGACCGCAGTCAACGACTACTCGAGCTCATAGGTGAAACGAACCCGTTGCCCTGCGCGTCCCGACAGTCTGAACACGAGGCGCCGGGGGTCGAGAGCGATGACGTCTCCCACGGATGCCGACAGGCTTCCAGGCACGACGCGAGCTTCGTCGGTGAAATCGAACTCCCACTGAGCCTCGCCCAAAGTGCCAGACAGCAGGGTCGCCTCTACGACATTGCGTCCCGCCCGCGCTTCGAACGCATGCTCGACAGCGGAGGAGCCATCGACCGGGTCGATTCGAGTCGCGGTCACCCGAACGTGACCGGTTGCGCTTCGAGCCGAATCTATCGTGCTCAGCCGGCTCCGCAGCCGCACCCGAACGGCCGAAGCATCGAGGGGTTGTTTGGAACTGATCTGAAAGCCAGACAGCGTCGTCGTGTCGGAGCCACTGCCACCGTCGCTGACCCTCAACTGCACGGTGATCGACGGCGCGCCAAAGCAGCCACCGACCGTATTCCACTCCACCAACAACGTAGGTATTACAGAAGAGAACGACCGCGGCCCCGCCGGAAGCTCTCCCGTCGTGTCGACGATCCAGTCGTAGCTCACGATCGGACCGGAAGAACAAACCGCGCTCCACAGATGAACGCAGGGAGCGATCCTCGAAACATAGGCGAAGCATGCGTTCACCGACGGAGCCGACGAGGTCGTCGTCGGAACGGTCGTGGTCCCCGTGGATGGAACGGTAGAGGTCGAGGTACCCGCCGGCACGGTCGTCGTCACGGCCGCCCCGACGGTAGTCGTCGTTGGGACCAAGGATGTGGTCGACGTCACCGGCCCCCCATCGGGACGCTCTGGCGGAGCCTCGTCACCTCCCGTTACCGCGACGGCCGCGGCACCGGCCGCCCCCGCGACGCCGGCGCCAATAATGATGGCGCTACCCGCGCCCACGCCGCCACCCACCCCGGAGCTGAGTCCGGCCGCGGATAAGAAGCCGGCGATGCCCGCCGCTTGAAACCCCGGCGGTACGCTGGGTCCGGTGGCGCTCGTCGAGCCCACGATGATGGAGGGGTCGTCCCCCGGCACGTATGCCGTAGTAGAGGAACGTCGGCACCCCGGCCGGATCTCGGGGTCGTGACCCACGTCCCGAACCCCGTAGAACTCGAGATCGACGGCCTCGATGTAATACAGGATCCGCTTCGTCTCGGCGGAGGGCTTCGGCAAGACGCCCACGAATCGATCTTCGAAGACTTGCATCTCGACCCAGTAGTAGTCCGGGAATTGCTCCGCCCGGAAATAGACCTTTGCCGTCTTCAACCGCTCGGCAGATGCGATCGCCGCATCCACGACTGGAAAAGCGCCTGCCAGGAAGCAGTCGCTAGGAACGTGCTCGATCCCGAGCTCCGATGCCGCTCGTACCGGGGGCGGCGACGAGCCCTCGAACATCGACATGGCCGCTAGGAGCCACAAGGCACGCGATCTCGCCTCGAGCCCGCGCATTACACCGCGCTCGGATGGGCGATACGGGACTCGATATCGGTGTTGAGCCACGTCCAGAGATCGTCCGCCGCCATGGGACGCGCGTAGAGGAACCCTTGAACGAGGTGGCAACCTTCCTCGGCGAGCACCTCGATCTGAGCGGGCTCCTCGACACCTTCGGCCAAGACTCTCAGGCCCAGCGCTTTCGCGAGAGCGACGATGGCTGCGCAAATGCTTCGATCCTCGGTACTCTCCGCGATGTTACGAATGAACGCCCGATCGATCTTGAGGGTGTTGACGGGAAAGTCTTTCAAGAAAACGAGCGACGAGTAGCCGGTTCCAAAGTCGTCGAGCGCGATCTGAGCGCCGAGGCTTCTGAGGTTCGTCAGGACCTCGATCGCGTAGCGGTGGTCTTCCATGAGAGCCGATTCCGTCACTTCCAGCTCTAGACGATCGGGAGCGAACCCGGTCTCGGCAAGCACGACCCCGACTCTATCCACGAGCGCCCGCTGGCGGAACTGGCGAGGAGACACGTTCACGCTCAACTGCAGGTGCCCAAGGCCGGCATATTGCCATGCGCGGGCCTGGGTGCATGCTTTTCGAAGCACCCATTCACCGACTTGCACGATGAGTCCCGTTTCCTCCAGGAGTGGGATGAACTCCAGCGGTGACACGACACCGTTATCTGGATCGTTCCAACGTAGGAGCGCCTCCACCCCCACCACGGTTCCATCACGAGCATCGATTTGTGGCTGGTAGACGAGAAAAAACTCCTCGCGCTTCAGGGCAACCCTCAAACGGCTCTCGGTCACGAGACGCTTCGCGAGCCCTCGATCCGACTCTTCGGAGTAGAACTGGTAGTCGTTCCCTCCGGCGTGCTTCACCCGATACATCGCCGCGTCCGCGTGCTGGAGCACCGTCTCGGCTTCGAGTCCGTTAGCCGGCCCGACCGCGATGCCGACACTCGCCGTCAAGTAGAGATCCTCCTCTCCGCCGGTGAACGCTCGTCCGAGCGCATAGATCACGCGTCGGGCCACGACGACCGGATCTTCCGTTCGCGGCATGTCCTCGAGAAGAATCGCGAACTCGTCGCTTCCCCACCGAGCGATTCCGTCCGCCGAGCGCACGCAGTGCGATAGCCGACTTGCCACCTGCTTCAACAGGGCATCGCCGGTGTCGTGACCAAAGGAGCTGTTGATGGCTTTGAAGCCGTCCAATCCGACGAGAAGAACCCCGTGAAGCGCGCCCGCCTCGTCACGCTTCATCGCGGACGAGACCCGAGCCTGAAACCGGTCACGGGTGCTAAGTCCGGTTACGACATCGACCGCGGCGTCTCGGGAGGCGCCGACGAGAAGCTGCTTGCTCTCATCGAGCTCACGCCGCAGGCACGCGGTCGCCATCGCCGCTCGGATCGAAAGGTAGGTCTCGACGTCACTACTACGCTCGCGGTGGACGGCGTGAAAGAAGCGTTCGGGGAGGTCTTCGATGTCGTCGGCCGCATCGACGAGCAATACGACCGGGGCTCGAAAGACTTGAGTGTAGAAGCCTTCGACCCTCGCGCTCAAGACCACACAGTCGATGGACTCTTTCTCATCGAGGGCTTGTGCATTAGCCAAGGTCGAAGCCTCGAGGATCCGGGCGGTGGGAAAACGCTCGGACAACCATTGAACGGCCCCGTCACCGCGATCGTGACTCTCTTCCACCGTCAAGATGTAGGTCGGACTATGCATCGGGGTTCCGTGTTGGGAAAAAGCCGTTACCTGTAGGTTTTCTCCCGCGTTGGTCTCTTGGTTTCTTGGACTTCTCCCACGCAAACAACTATCGCTACTCGTGCAAAGCAAACTCCGTGCCCGTTTGCGCGGCGGGGGTTTTCCGGTTTTGGCGCGTAGACAAGGGGCTTTCGTCGCAGCGCCGAGGGCTCGCCGAGCGAGCGAGCTCCCTTTCGCGCGTCACGGTAAAAAGCGGGATCGGTGGCACACAGTTTGCTTTGTTCCTACGCCATGACGGACCAACTGTCGGATGCGGGCGCTAACACCCTATTGCTAACCACGGAACGCCAGGTCTTCGCGTTCAACCTCATGGAGAAGAGTCGCGTGACCATCGGGCGCCACGCCTCGAACGATCTCCAATTGGAATCTCGGACGGTTTCCAATTTTCATGCCGAGATCGTGTGTGAAGAGGGTGAGCTCACGTTACGCGACTTGGGGAGCACCAACGGTTCCTATGTGGGGCGACGACGGGTGGATGTTCAAGCCATCCACAAAGGAGACGAGGTTCGGGTGGGCAATCACCTCATCGCGGTGGATCTCAAACCGGCCGACGGAAACCAGCCCGCCCTGCGAAGCGTAGCGGGCCCGATGATCGACGCGGATGGCCGGGGGAAACTGATCTCGACGCGCGCGAGAGGCACCGACGCCATGCAAACGGCGCTGGGAGCGAGCATCAACGACCTCACGGCCACGGATCTGATCACTCGTATGGTGACGAACCCCCAAGCTCTTCGAGCTCTCGTACGAAGAGACCGCGAGGTCGCTCGGATCTGGAGCGCGGACTCGAAGATCGTTCACGCCGAGTTCGGCAAGGTCGTCGGAGAGAAGGCGCTCTATCGAGTGTTCGCGTGGCCGGACGGCGACTATGAGATCGAAGGAGTGGACCCCAATGACCCGTTGCCACAAACGATCTCTTTGCCGGTCGACGCGCTCGTCATGGAAGGAATGGCCCACGGCGCGGAGCTGGGAAAGCTCGTCGCGAGGCTGCCCCCGATGCAAGCTCCCCTCCGATTGAAAGAGGATTGTCCTCTTCCGATCACGTCACACTCTCCCGCGGAGATCGAGGTATTCCGATCGATCATTCAGCACGAGACCATCGCCGCGACCCTGGAGTCCACCACCGTCGCCGATGTGCGGGTCCTCCGACTCATCGAGTCCTTGCTCGAAAAGGGAGTCTTCGAAGCGGAGGCCGGCTTCGATGAGGAGCTGAAGGGGACGCTCTTTCCAGCGCGCGCCGGACGGACGGCTTGAGACCATCGATTATCACCGCCTCCTAGGACCATGCGGACCCATCGAGCTGAGACACAGATGACGGGACTGGTGACGTGATCGCGGGCGCCCTCGGGCTCGGACTCGGTCTCGTCATCGCGTTGGCGCTCGCGGCGGAAATGTGGCTCGCGAGACGCACCGCACGGAATCTCGAGGCCACCTCACCCGAGGACCCCGTGTCGCTCGAGCCAACGCCTAGAGGCTCTTTGGCTGACGCCGAGCGGGAGCGAGACTTCTTCCTCCGATTCGCACGCGAGTTTCCCGAGCTCAGCCAACGGCTTCACAGCCAGATCGACACGCGATCGATCCCTATCGAGCTCACGAAGATCCTGGTGAGAAGCTTTCACCCGTGGCAAGCCGTCGTCGTTCTTCGCCGTCACAGAGTCACCAGCGACCCGGAGCGCGGCAGAACTCTGACGGTCGCGGAGGTCGCGCGAAGCGAGCCCGGGATCGAGAAAGGTACCGAGATCGAGCTCGGGGTAGGAGAGCTTGGCTTCGTCGCAAAATCTCAACGGGTCATGTCGCGTGAAGACTTCGATCGCCTCGCACCGGCTGTCCAGGAGGCGCTCGGGCGCGGACCCGATTCCCCCTCCTTCGATCTTGCAGCACCGATGGTGTTCGATGGAGAGACTCTCGGTGTACTCGCGGTCTCCCGCCCCAACCTCCGCTCGGAGAGCTCCAAAGCCGTGTTCGGGCTGATAGCCCACATGGGCGCGATGGCGCTTCAGAATGCCGCCGCCTATCGGAAGCTCAAGCTGTTCGCGGAGATCGATGGATTGACGGGTTTGTACAACAAGACTTTCGTTCAGAACTCGCTCGCCGAGAAAATCGCTGAATGTGAGGCGGAAGGCACGGAGCTCTCCATTCTTCTCCTCGACGTCGACCACTTCAAGAATTACAACGACGTCAATGGACATGACGAAGGCGACCGCCTGTTGAAAGAGTTCTCCCAAGTGATGTCGGACAACATCCGAGGCACGAGCATCCTCGGACGTTACGGCGGAGAAGAGTTCCTCCTCATTTTGCCGGGCATCGGCGGCGACAGCGCGTGTAAGGCCGCGGAGAACGTACGCCAGAAAGTCGCGTCCCACGAATTCCGCTTTCGCGAGAAACAGCCTCTTGGGATCTTGAGCTTCAGCGGAGGCGTCGCGTCCTTTCCGGAATCCGGCACCGAGAGTATCGCGCTCATCCGGGCCGCCGATGATGCGCTCTACGAAGCGAAGCGCGCCGGCCGCAACCGCGTTCTACGCGCAAGCCTTCACCGCCACGATGACTTGGACGATGACTCGCCCGTCACGCTCGAGCTCGAGAAAGTGCTCGTCGACACACCGAACGGGTAGCGCACGCCGTCGACCAGGAAACGTCAGTCTTTTTTCAACTTCTTGGGCTTGCCGACTCGGATGCGCGTTTGGAACTGGGAGCCCTCTGGGTCGAGGGTCGAAAACGGCGAGTCCACGACCGCTGACGGATCCCCTTGAGAACGGGCCGCGTCCGAAGAGCTACCGATGGAAACTTTCGTTTCGTGGCCGGCCTTGACTTCCAACGTGACGTTCGGGCGCCTACGCCGGGTGACATCCGAGCGCGCCCCCGAGCTCACTCCGCCATTTCCCGCTTGCACCACGACCACGAATTTGTGAGTGCCGGGCGGAGCCTCGAGCGTCAGCTTACGGCTTCCACCACTTCCGATATCGGCGAGATAGCGGACACGCTCGTCTTCCTCGAAAATGAAGATTTGAATCGACTCGAGCGATTGACGTGAGGACTGACGAGAGAACTCGATGCGCCCGAACTCTTCCTCGGGGGCTTCGGTGGGCGCGGCCGCCTGAAGTAGCGCGGAGACAATGGCGAGGTACAGCACTGTTTTCGCTCCTAGAATCGAATGATCAGCGTGGATGAGCCTAGCACGGCCCGCGATGCGAAGAGTAGTCGCGTCGCTCGAAGGGTGGTATAACGCGAGCGGAGGTAGCGTCATGGAGTCACGGTTTTTTCTTCTACCCTTCCTGTTGTTCCTCTCGATCCCCGGCGCGGCTGTTGCTCAAAGCACCGCCTGGCGGCCGGTCGTCATGGCCAATCACGGGATGGTCGCCTCCGGACATCCGCTGGCTTCCATGGCAGGCAACCGAATCCTCGAAGGGGGCGGAAACGCCGTTGACGCAGCGGTCGCGGCCTGGACGGTGCAGGGCCTCGTGGAGCCCGGGATGACCGGACTCGGTGGCGACGCCTTCATCTTGATCTATCTCGCGAAGACCGGCGAAGTGAAATTCATCAACGCGACCGGACCGGCACCGGCAAAGGCCACCCCCGAGCTCTATCGCGACAAAGGCGGCATCCCGGACGCCGGCGCGCTCGCGTCGGACGTTCCCGGAGCCCTCGATGGGATCGGGCTCGCGCTCGAAACCTATGGCACGCTCTCCTACGCAGACGCGTTCGCACCGGCCATCGAGATCGCGAGCGACGGCTTTCCGATCTCTTATCACCTCGCGGGCCAGCTCGAGCGCGGCCGCGACAAGCTGGGCGAGTTCGCCGCCACTAAATCCGTGTGGTTCCGAGGCGATCGACCTCTCGAAGCAGGCGAGTTGGTCGTGCAGAAAGACTATGCGACTACCCTGCGCACGATCGCCGCGAAAGGTCGACGCGCTTTCTACGAAGGAGATATCGCCAGCGCGCTAGCGGCATTCATATCCGCCCAAGGCGGTGTCTTGAGCGCGTCCGATCTAGCGGCCTACGAAGCGCACGAAGCCGAGCCCATTCACGTCAACTACAAAGGCTACGAGGTCTATGAAGCCGCCCCCAACTCTCAAGGGCACGTGCTGCTCCAAGCGTTGAACGTCCTCGAAGGGTTCGACCTTCCTTATATGGAGCACAACAGCGCCCCCTACCTCCATCTGGTCACGGAATCGTTGAAGCTGGCCTTCGCCGATCGAGATCGCTACCTCGGCGACCCTCGCTTCGTCGATCCGATACCGATGGAGGGCCTACTGTCCAAAGACTACGCCGCCCGACGCCGGGCGCTCATTCGCCCCGGGCATGCGATGAGCGGCACGATCCCTGCGGGCGACCCCGCCGCGCGCGCCACCGACGAGCAAGCTCAGCTCGCGTTCGCATCCGCCCAGACCATTCCGGCCGAAGTGTTGCCCGATGATCGTGGTGACAAAGGTCTCACGACCTATCTCGCGGTCATCGACGACGAAGGCAACATGGTGTCGATTACCTCGAGCCTTTGTAGCGGCTTCGGCAGCGGTCTGGTCGCGGGCGACGGCGGTTTCTTCATGAACAATCGGATGGTGTACTACTTCCTAGACGCCGATCACACGAACTATCTCGTCCCCGGCAAGAGAACCCGACACACCATCAACCCCGCGCTCGTACTGAAAGACGGCAAACCTTTCATGGCCTTCGGGACCCCGGGCGGCGACACCCAGCCACAGACCGAGCTCCAGTTCTTTCTCAACCTGATCGAGTTCGACATGGACGTCCAAGAAGCGCTGGAGGCGCCGGCCGTCATCAGTAGCCATTTCCAAAGCTCGTTCTGGCCGCACGACGAAGCCAACAAGCTCCGGGTGCCAAGCACACTTTCTCAGCACGTGCTCGAAGCCCTAGCGGCGAGAGGCCACGACCTCGAGATTCGGGATTATCGCGGGGTCGGCTCCGTGAAGGCCATCTTGATCGACCCGCGCTCCGGCGCGCTGATGGGAGGGGTCAGCCCTACCGGCGATAGCTACGTCATCGGTTGGTAGTTAGACGTCGACTCCGTCCATTAGCGCGTTTGTGGCTGCCACCGCTCGCTCAATCCTTCGCCGACCAAGTTGACGCTGATCACAGTGGCGAAGATGGCGAGGCCTGGAAACGCGGTCGCCCACCAAGCGCTGCGCATGATGGGCTGAGCCTGATGGAGCATCACCCCAAGACTCACCCGCGACGGGTCTCCTAGGCCTAAGTAGCTCAGGCCGGCTTCGATCAGGATCGCTTGAGCGACGAGAAGCGTTCCACTGGCCATGGCCGGTCCGAGCGCATTGGGTAGGATCTTCATGAACATGAGATCGAGGTCGCGAGCACCCGCCGCCCGGGCCGCTTCCACATAATCTCTCGATCTCAACGACAAGAACTCGGCCCGCACGACCCGCGCGAGCTGTGGCCAGCTGAGAAGCGCGATGGCCGAGACGACATTAACGAGCGACGGTCCGAAAAACGCGACCAGCATCATCGCGAGAAAGAATCGCGGCATGACCTGAAACACTTCGGTTATTCGCATGAGAGCGTCATCGGTCCACCCTCCGGTGAAGCCCGCGAAAGCGCCGACCAAGACCCCTGCCACCGCAGCCGCGAATGCCGCGGCGACGCCGACGAACAGCGACACCTGGGTGCCGGACAGCACTCGATTGAACAGATCGCGGCCGAGCTCATCGGTTCCCATTAGATGAACACGGTCGGGAGCCGCGAGTGCCGGACCAGTCCCCACTCGCTCGGCGTCGAAGGGGCTCAAGAGTCGACCCGTGAAGGCAAAGGCCACAATCACGAGGAGAACGAGCGCCGATCGGCGGGGGTAAGTCGCTTTGTTCACCTCGAGCGCGCGACTCACGAGTACACCACTCGTGGATCGAGGACGGCATAGATGACGTCGGTGACGACGTTGACCACGATGACCGTCACGGCGATGCACGTGAACAAGCCCAGCAAGAGCGGCATGTCGCGCGCGTTGATGGCTTCATACATCAATCGTCCCATCCCGGGCCAAGAGAACACGGTCTCCGTGAGCACGGAGCCGGCGAGCATGTGACCCACGTGGAGACCCATGATCGTCACCACCGACAACATGGCATTGGGAAGCGCGTGACGAAAAGCAACGACGAGCTCCGGGATGCCACGAGCGCGCGCCGCTTTGACGAAGTCGAGGGCCAAGGTCTCACGCATCTTGACCCGCGTGAGACGGTAGATGAGAGTGAGCTGGTACACGCTGTAAGTGAGCGCGGGCAAGACGAGATGATGAGAGATGTCCAGCACGCGGTCGAGCCCGGCCGAGGGGGCTCGCAGAGAGACCATGCCTTGAATGGGGAACCAACCGAGTCCGACCGCGAAGACGAGCAGCATCAGTTGTCCGAGCCAGAACACAGGCATGGAGTACCCCGATAGCGTCAACACGGTCAGAGCTCGTTCTCCCGCCCCGCCCGCTCGATAGGCAGCGACGACCCCGAACCCGATACCGGCACACACACTCAGGAGAAAGCTCGCCCCCATGAGAAGCAGCGATGCCGGGAGTCTCGACGCGATGAGCGTGCCAACGTCCTCTCTGAAGCGGAACGAATAGCCCAAGTCGAGCCGCGCGGCGTTCGCTAGATAGCTCCAGAGCTGTCGGCTCATCGGCTGGTCGAGCCCGAGATCGCGTCGGACTTGTTCCTGAAAGGCCGGGTCGGAATCGAGCCCCCCCAAGAGGAGGTCGACCGGATCCCCGGGCGCCGCGTGGATGAGCAAGAAGTTGATGACGAAAACGGTGAGAACGAGTGGGATCGCTTGCGCCAACCGTCTCAGGCAGTAGGCGAGCAGCGGTGCGCTCCGACGCCCCTTCATCTCGGTTCGGTCAAAGCGCACCCGTCATCAGAACTCGCGAACGAGGGGCGGCGCGAGCGCACGCTCCGCGATGTTTCGAAGCAAGAGCACGACCGCCGCGTTTGCCGCCGCCGGCACGCCGTCACACACCGCAATCCGTCGACCGGTAGCCCCATCGGCGAGACCGAGACCCACGCCCACATGATGCAGCGCGGTTTCTTCCTCCGGCGTGTGGCACAACGAGAGATCCTCTCGCAAAACGGAGAGCGCCGCAGCTACACCGTACGCTCCCACGTTGGACGTGTTCGCCACCACGAGGACGTCGGTCTCGACCGTCGAGAAAATCCCACTCGTGCTTCCGGTCTTCTCCAGCTGGGCGAGCTCAGGAACGTCGGCGACGAGCCGCTCTTGAATGTTTCCGAAACCTAACTCGTTGCCACCATCACCGATGGCGACGGACCGGCGACCGAGACCGGCATGGGTACGGAACAAATGGTCGACGTTGCAGCGGAACGCGTCGCGGCAGGTACCGTTGATGCCGTGCAGAGATCCATTCGCATTGCCGCCGAGCCGCTCGATCGCGACCAGAATGTCCTGTGCGTTCGCGATTCGCTCTTGTTCATTGCGATCGTTGAACGGAAGCGAGACGACCTCGATATCGAGCTCCCGCCTGTCGACCAAGTGCTGAATCGGCGTCGCGCAGGAGCCATCGGTGAAGATCGACACCGCGTGTCCAATCCGGGTCAGCGCTTCACCGAGGACGACCGCGCCGAACGGTCCGTCATTCTCACCGACCGGCATGTGATCGGGAACCGCGGCACCGGTCACGATCCCCACTTTCGCGGGAGAGACGTTGAGAAGCTCCGCCGCGGCTTGAACGAGCGGTCGATCGCTCATCGCTCGGGCGCAGTCATAGAGCACCGACTTGAATCCGACCGGAAGCCCCTTGCGGCGCATCTCGACGCAGATGAGTCGGTCCATGTTGTCACAGGCGACGGTGAGCATCTCTTGGTTCGTCCTTTCAGCGGGGCTGAGACTCCGCGTCTTTCGGGTTTTGAAACCGAGCCCGCTCGCGGGTTTGCAAGTAGCCGTTCGGTGTCGTGACGACGTCCGCCAACCCGGACGAAGCCAAGTTCATGGAGGGGTACTCGAATAGCGGGAGTACCGGGAGATCCTGCATCAGGATTCGCTGAATCGATTTCCAGGTCTCGACCCGGATCGTACGATCCAGCTCGCTGATATCACGGTCCATGAGCCTGTCCACTTCGTCGTTGTGGTAACCCATCGCGTTCACGAACGGCGCTCGTAGGATCTGTTTCGAGTGGTAGCGCGTGCTCACGCTCAGCGTTGGATCCGGGCCGGTAACGAAATTCTGCAGCGCGAGGTCGAAATCCCATCCGCGAAACGTCCGCTCGATATAGGTCGGACGGTCGAAGGGCTCGACCGCAACATCGATACCGAGCTCGCTCAAGTTGTCGCGAAGGATCACTGCGGCCCGCCGCTCGACCTCTTTGCCGGCGTCGTGGGTCAAGCGAAGCGTGAAGCGAGCGCCGGAAGCATCGCGAGGGAATCCCGCCGCATCGAGCAATGCCTCGGCTTTCACCAGGTCGCGGACGCGGTAGTCATCGAAGCCGTCGTCATACACCCAGCGGAGACCACTATTGATAGGACTGTGCGCGACGCGACCGAGGCCGAACAAGGCGCCGGAGATAATCGCCTCGCGATCGATGGCATGGGCCAGCGCGCGTCGAACGCGGGAGTCGCCGAGAGGAGCCGAACGAAAGTTGAAGAGCAGGTTCTCGTTCGTCGCGGCGCTCTCCAGACCTCGATCGATCACTTGGTACCTGTCGTCGTCGCGGAGTCTCTCGATCGCCTCGTAGGGAACGATATAGGCGTGCAGGAAGTCGATCTCGCCTCGTTCGAAAGAAAGGAGTCGCGTTGCCGCGTCAGGAACGATCTGAAAGACCAAACGGTCGAGATGGGGCAGGCCGGGCTTGAAGTAGCTCGGGTTGCGCTCCAAGGCAATGAAAGCGCCGGGCTGCCACTCGGCGAACTTGAAAGGACCGCTGCCGATAGGCCGACGGTTGAACGGGTTCGTCCGGGGATCCGTCCCTTCGTAAATGTGCTTAGGCAGGATCAGAGTGCCGCTTCCAAGGCCGTTTCCGAGCAACGTCAAGAACGGGGCGAAAGGAGCTTTCAACGTGATGACGAACTCGTGATCCGACGCGGCCTCGGCGGAGGCGACGTTGTCCCACCACCGACGGGCTCGGGGATGTACGTTCGAGATCACCTCGTTGAAAGTGAACGCAACGTCCTCAGCGGTCACGGGCTCACCGTCGTGCCAGGTCGCGTGCGGACTCAAGTAGAAGACATAGCGCAGCCCGTCCGGTGAGACCTCCCAGCGCTCGGCCAGGTCAGGCGTCGGGTTGAAGTCGAAGTCGTATCCAATGAGCCCATTGAAGACGTTCGACGCAACCAGGATCGCGGAGAGATCGGTCGACAGGTGCGCGGTCAGCGTCGCGGGCTCCCCTTCGAGCGCGAGGATCATCGTACGGGGGTCAGCATCGTCCTCACCGGAAGAGCCCGCACAGCCGGCGAGGACACTACCCAGGAGAACGAAAAGACCCGCCTTCAATCGAAGCGCCACTTTCTCCGCGCCGCATCGAGCCGCATCCCGCTCTCCAGAGCACGACGAATATTCGCTTCGCGCTCGTCGAGCCTCCGGGCCTCCTCCAGAATCTCCGATTCGCGGGCCGCGGGTACGACCACCACGCCGTCACAATCCCCGAGGAGCACATCGCCGTCATTCACTCGAGCCCCGCCAATGGAGATGGCGACGTTCAGACCGTCTCGCGCGACGCGATTCTTTCCGGTTCGCATCGACCGGCCACGGCTAAAGACTGGGTAGCCCATATCGAGGCTACGGTCCACATTGCGCGAGACACCGTCGAGTACCGTGCCGGCGATGCCTGTCTTGACCGCCGCTCGGGTCATGATGTCGCCCCAGACGGTCGTATCCATGCGACCGGCGTTATCGATCGCTATCACCCGACCCGGCGGGACGTCGTCGATATAGTCCCCCAGGCTGCCTCCCGCGGCGGAGGCAGGGAGCGCACGCATCGTGAACGCCCTGCCGCAAAGACGGAAGGTAGTGTCCAACGGCTCGATCCCCACGCATTGCGAGGCGATGCCGAGTCGGTCGAGCGCATCGCTCACCGTGCTCGTAGCGAGGTTTTTCCAATCGTCGTGGACGTCGTCATTCGAAGGCATATGAGCCGCCAAGCGCGACAATATGTATCACGCCGTGGGCTCGAACGTCTTTTCCGCGCTCTCCATCGAGGAGTTGGGACGCGGAACCGAATTTACCGATGGAGACGTAAAGAGCGCAACACTAGCGGAAGGGCCCTTTTTGAGCGGCGAGGATCGTCTGGAGCAATTTCGGATGCTCGACGAACAACCGGTTTTGCATCAGTCGAAGCACCGTAGAAAAGTCTTTCCATTCCGACAAGAACGATTCCGGTCCGGTCACGATCTCTCTCGCTTCTTCGAGGCTTTCCTTCACGTAGTCGGAGAACGACTTCGCGAGGACTTCTTCCTCCAACGACGCGATGATCTTCTCGAACTCGCCTTCCTCTAACCAGGTGCCTCGACAAGACCGACAGAAATCGACCTCGACACTGGTCTCACCGTAGAGCAGGCTGACCATCGCCTCGTGGCCCGCGGGGCACTCGCGTGTCGATGCCTTGGAGTCGAATTGTTCGGCGTGCTTCCAGATCTCGAAATCGAGCCAATGGAGGTCCTCATCGGCCGCGTCCTTGGCCCGCTTGAGCTCGTCCGTCTCAAACCACGTCCCGTGACACTTCCGACATTCTTCGACCTCCACCGGGCCAATCACCTTGGCCTTCAATGGAAGGTGGCATGTAGGGCACTGCTTCGTCTCGACCATCGTGAGCCATTCTACCAGGCGTATCCGATGGAAGCTTCGACGATGTTCGCGTCATAGTCGTTGAACCCAAAAGTCTTCTCTTCGTAGTCGACGTAGCGATAGCCGAGGTTCAGCAAATAGCCACCGGTAACGGTGAGCTCCACATAGGCTCTCACGTCGTTTCGGCGTATGGCGAAGCTTCCAGCGTTGTCGTACCAGCGCGCGTCCGCACCGACCCTCCACTGTGGGTCGAAGCGGTAGCGAAGGCGAGCGTCGATGAAGTTGGCGTCCGATTCGAACAGAATGGGGAACAAGGCCGGCGCACCCGCAGAGACGGTTTGGTCCACCGCGTGATTCACGCGGATGAGCGAGTAGCCTCCAGAAAAGTCGAGCTCCTTTTTTCGGTAGCCGATGCGAGCACTCAAGCTGTCCCGGTCGGACTCCCAATTGGGCGTCGTTGAGAGTTGCCCCGGCGGACGGTTGTCGTTCTCGATCCGGCGGCCGGTATAGCTCGCGTCCAGACGGACCCCGTTTTGGAGCTTGGCCTTTGCTCGCAGCCGCAATCGCAGCCTAGAGGTGGGGGCTGCCAACGTGAACGGATCGTCATAGCTTCCGGTCTCGAGCTCCCCGTTGAAATCGAGCACGCGCCCCGGGCTCCATTGACCGGCAAGAAAGAATCCGGCATGGGTCGTCTTTCTCGTCTCGACCGAAGGCGGTTCGTCCTCACTTTGCCCATGATCGACGCTTCGGGATTCGTAGCGAAGTCCCCCGGTCACGACGATGTCGGTGCTCAGCGCATACTGGACGCCGCCTTCGAGACCGGTCGTGGTGGTGTCCCATAAGTTGAACAGAGGGGTGTCGTCCCACGTACCGTCTCCGCTCTGGTTCGCGTCTCGGCGCCAGAGCCCTCCGACCAACGACGCGCGTTCGTTGAGCAGATAGGAAACGTCGGCATCGACCCAGATCGTATCTCGCCCGATATCTCGAAGCCCTTCGACATCCGTCGTGAAGGGTGCGCCCGCGAACGTCACCCCCGCCGAGCGTTCCGAGGCTTCACCGTCGAGGTTCAAGTTCTCGACGCTCCCCGACAGTCGGATGAGCCACTGCGGCGTCGGCGTCAGGTTCGCCCGAACGGTGTGCTGAAAGCTCTCGAGCGCGTAAGGCTGATCCAAAAAGAAGAAGCTGAGCTCGGACGCGTTGTCGGTGTTGGTTCCGAGCGTTCCCCCGGGAAGAAAGATCTCGTAGGCATTCTCATAGTCACGGACGTGCTCTTGCAGCACTAGAGATGCCTTGTCCCACTTGTATTGAAACGCGATGTCGAACTCGTTGTTCTTCTCATCGACCGGCCGCTCGAGCTCGAACACCTCGCGTTGGATATCCAGCTGGGTCGTCCCGTCCCCGTGCCGGGTGTAGCGGCTGAAGTCGAAGTTCAAGCTCGCCCGAGGCGCCAACGTCAAGTCGAGCGACGCGTGATCGCGCACCCGATCGAAGTTGAAGCTCGTGAAGTCTCCTTCGGCATCCAAGCTCGGGTCGACCAGCCCCGCGGGCAAGATGATGTCCTGGTAGAAATAAGTCGATTTCGACCGCTCGTAGCCGAATCGATATTTTCCGAACTTGGCCATGTCGAAGCGGAGGGTCTCGAACGGGTCGCCTCCGAAGTGATCGATATCGAAGCTGATGCGATCGACCTTGTCGCTGAGTGCTCCGACCGGCACGTAGTCGAATCGAATCTCGAAGATGCGGGGTCCTTGATCGAGGTTCACGTGTTGCTGGTACTTGCCCTCTTCGCCACCGACGCTGACCCCGCGATAGCCGACCCTAAACCGTCCGGTGAGCTCATCGTCGTCGTCGCTAGACGCAGAGACGACACTCGTCACACACCCCAGCGCAACCGCGACCGAGGCTAGAAGACTCGAGCCACGCTTGAAGAAGGTCATGCTTGCGCCGCTCATTTGAGGAAGGCCGGATGCAGATTCGAGCCGTGGATTGTCGAGTGACAGTTCGTGCACAGGGTTTGAGAGGTGAAGCGAGCATGGAAACCCGGCGCACTCACGTGGCAGCTGTAGCACTGATCTGCCACACTCTGGAACTCCAGCAGGTGGCGGTTGGGCGAGCCGTGCGGCACGTGACACGACGTACAGCCTTCGACGAGAGAGGCGCCATGCTCGAAGACGAACGGCGCGGACTTGTCGACGTGGCACTGTGCGCATAGCTGATCCTTGAACCCGCCGAGGCGGACCCTCTGAGTGGGCTCATGCGGGTTGTGGCACGACGTGCACTCCATGATCCCTTCTTCGAGCCGATGCCGCTCGTTGAACGTGAACTCGCTGACCGCGCTCGCATGACATTCGACGCAGCTTTGTGAGGCGCGACCGAGGTAGCTATCCGGCGCAAGCTCGTCCACGCGATCTCCCGAGTGCACCGTGTGGCAGCTCGTGCAAGAAAGGCCGGCTCGCGCATGCGAGCTCGCGAAAAAGCGGGGATGGGTTTGGCCGTGGCAGGTTTGGCATCGCTCGGTTCCGGCGCGGCCTTCCCACGACTGCTCTGATAGAGAGCCGAGCGTATGGCAGCTCGAGCAGGCCTGGCCCGCATGCGGGGTCCCGTGGGAGCGGAAGGGGCGAGGCTCCGCTTCGGTGGAGATCGCAGCCACGGAAGCGGTCGAGAAGCTCATGCTTTCGGTCGCACTCTCGTGGCAGCTTACGCAGCGTGCGTCTCCCGCAGCGCCGGTGACGCCGGCGTCGAACCCGTGGATCGCGTGACAGCTCGCGCAGTCGAGCCCCGCCGCGAAATGCTCCTCGTCGTGACCGGAGTCGTCGTGGCACTCGAGACACATCCCGCGACGCTCCGCGGCCGTGAATCGCTCACGGCTGGGTTGGAGAGTCTCGTCCTGGGGATCCTGGACGTGGGCACGTCCCGGGCCGTGACAGCTCTGACAACCGTGCTCGGCGAGAGCGTTGAAATCGTCCCAGGCATGAGGAGAGCCCGCCAAGGTCTCCCGTTCCGGAGTGTGACATTGGATGCACATCTCGCTTCCGACGTAGGGGTCCGGCTGCGCGGAAAGGAGTACCGGGAGAACGACGACAAACACTAACGCCGGCACGAGGTGCTTCATTCAGTCTCCGTCGGCGCTTCAGCGGCGGGCGGGATCGCGAACAAAGAGATGAAGAACAAGACGACTCCGAGAGCCACGAGCGTACAACCGAAGGCGGCGAAGGCCATGAATCCGAGTGGATGCTGAAGTCCGAAGAGCGAGCCCAGCTCGACGACGAGCCCTGCCAACGTCAATCGAAGAGACCAATAGAATCGTGTCTCTGCTTTCGTTCTCGTCGCCGCACCTGCGCTCATGGACGGACCTCCAACAGTTCTTGGATAGATGGCTTCCATTTCTCCGCGGCGCTCGCTCCGGCGACGTCATGGGCCGTTGTGTGGCAATCCATGCATTTGATGCCATTGGAGACGAGCTCCGGCATGTCAGCAACGTGGATCTCCTCGAATCGGCGTGCACCCGCGTGACAGTACAGACATTCACGGTTTTGATACGGGCTATACAGCTCGATCCGTTCCGGGGTCTGCCCCGTGTAATAGACCCACAAGTGAGTGAGCCCGTTCAGCTTCGCGTTGAGATCTCCGAATAACGTGTACTGGGTGTGGCACGTGAAGCAGGCAACCTTTCGGTCGATCCGGCCGTTTTGAAAATGCGCCGCGGGAAGAGACGACTCGTCGGCCACCATCAAGCTCTCTCCGTATGGCTCCATCACGTGACACGAGAGACAAAACGAAGTGGTCTTCGTGCTCTCGTAATGAAGATTGAACCCGGCGCGGACACTGGCGACCGGAAGAGCGAACAAGGCGATGACCGCGAGCGCCCGTCCACCCGGCGAGTGAATGAGCGTCGGGCGGAGAATGAGAAGAACGATCACTCCCATCGACAGCATCACGAGGATCGCAACGGGCTCGACGGATAGAAATTTGCTCACGTGGTCCTCTCTTGGGCACACACCACTAGAGCCGTGAAAGTGCAAGAGGCGCGCCACCTCAAAAGGGCCGCAAACGCGTCGTTCTCGTTGCCGAGTTGAGTCAAGTCACGCGGAAATAGCGCGAGATACCGCTTCTCGCGATCTATTCTCGTGCGGCGAGCCAGTCGGCGATCGCCTTCAACTCTTCATCCGTACCGCGCCAGGGTGAGCGGTGCGCCTTGTCGTGGAGCTTCACGTCACGCTTTAGATAGGCCGAGATCCAAGAGGCGTCTCTCGGCGGGTCGAGCTCGCCCAGATCCGGACCTTTCATGCTTTCCGACTTCACCGACGCGTGAATGTCCTCACTCTCGATCGAATGACATCGACCGCAGCTCCCATCGATGAACGCTTGTTTTCCAACGTCATCCTGAACCGCCCAAGACGTCCCTGCCGTGAGAGACATCACCAGCACCAAATTCTCCAGTCGCATTTTCCAGAAACTCCTCAAGGATCGCAGGATCGCAGGATCGCCGGCCCAACACGCGGCCCGGCCCATCAGCTCGTATGCAATCTCAGCGCCACCAACGACGCAGCCAGAGGCAGGGAATGATCGAAAGTGTCAGTATTCGGGAACCGGAGCAGGTTTTCGAGGCTCAGAAGAACTGGAGGAATGAGAGTGTTACCCACCCAGCCATCTCGTATGCGCCACGGGGCCGCGCTCATGTTGCCCGTCATCGTCTCGCTCCTGGCTTCCCCGGCGACGCGCGCATGGAGCCAAGAGGCGTGGTCGCTCGAAAAGGTCGTCGCAGACGCGCTGTCCGATCATCCCGTCGTCGTGGCGGCACGCTACCGAGTGCTCTCCGCCGAGGGCTTGTCGGCGGATGCGGGCCGGTGGCAAAACCCGGTGCTGACGCTATCGGGTGAAAGCTTGCGTCCCGGTGCCGACGATTTCGATGTTTCGACGGACGCGGAGTTGTTCGCGTTCGTATCGCAGAGCTTCGAGACCGCCGGCAAACGCGGCCATCGGAGACGAGCGGCAGAGCAAGATGTAGAGATCGCCAAGCTCGACTTGCAATGGGTCGAGCGTGAAGTCGTCTATCGCGTCCAGATCGCGTTCGAGTCCACGGTCGCCGCGCAACAAAAACTGGCGCTGACGAAGGACAGCTCGGAGCGGCTCGAGCAGCTCGTCGAGTTGAATCGGGTGCGCTCGGCCGAGGGATACGTCTCCGAGGGTGATTTCATCAAGTCACAGCTCGAGTCGCGCCGTTTCGCGTATGGACAAAAACGCGCGGAGCTACTGCTCGCCCAGGCCAAGATCCGCTTGTTGCAGTCGCTGGGGCGCACCCAGTTCGAGACCGACTTTACGCTTGCCGCATCAGAGCCTCTCGTGGATTCTCCCGATGAGGATGAGTTAAGGGCGCAGGTGTCGCGACGCCCGGAAATCCTCCGCGCGGAGGCCTCCGTCGCGCGCGCTACCGCTTCGTCCGAGCTCGCCAATGCGCTCGCTTATCCCAACCTCACGACCCAGCTCGGCTACAAACGCAACGGGCCCGACAACACCCTTTACGCCGGTCTCGTGGTCCCGCTACCTGTGTTCGACCGCAACCAGGGCGGCATTCTCTCCGGTCGCGCGGAGCTCGCCGCCGCCGAAGCCGAGCTCACTGTCACCCGTAGCCGCGCGCTCGGTGAGCTCGAAGCCGCCCTCGAAGGCGTCCGGCAAACTCGAGAGCAAGTCGAAGGCCTGCGAGCGAGCTTCATCGAGCAAGCCGACGCGTCCCTCGAGATCGCCATGGCGGCCTATCGAGAAGGTGCCTCGGACCTACTCGTCGTGCTCGAAGCCGAGCGCACCCGAAACGCCGCGCAGGAGCTCGTCGTCGACGCGATGCTTCAGTATCGATTGGCGATACACGAGCTCGAGCGCTCCTCTGGAGGCCCCGTGGTCGAGACCCTGCTTGAAACTACCGAGGAGATCGGGCGATGAGA
>JAJCXL010000339.1 GCA_029263435.1 Acidobacteriota bacterium
GCTGCAGCCAGTAGCTGGTGGCGCCTGTCAATGGCAGGCGTACACTGGCCCGGCGTTTGCGCCCGTAGCTCAGCTGGATAGAGCATCTGACTACGGATCAGAAGGTCGGGGGTTCGAATCCCTCCGGGCGCGCTGAACGAATCCTCTGCTACGGCGGGGGATTCGGCAGTTTTGGAGCTCTTCGAACGGCACCGGGAGCGGCCGAACCGGCCTGTAGCCGGTGGTCACGCTCTGGCGCACACGGAGCTCTGCGGTGTTGAGGTCAACGTCGGTCCATCGGAGGCCGCACAGCTCACCTCGTCGTAGACCGGTGAGAGCCACCACATGAAATCGCGGGCCCCTTCGATGGTCCCGGGTTGCAGTGAGGAACAGCGAGCGGCGATTTCGGGGTGGGTCGTCGTTGCCGAGGTCGGGAGGTTTCTGGGTTGCTTGTCATCCTGCGAGGTCTGTGGTGCGAGTGATGGGTGAGGGAGGGCTCATCGGGTCATGTCGGGTTGTGGGGAACAATGAGTGCGGTGGATGCCGATGTGCCCGAAGTGGCCGTGACCTGGGAGGGCTTTGAGGTGTTCTATGACCGGGAGTTTCATCAGGTCGTGGCGCTGGCGTTCGCGTTGTGTGGGTCGTGGTCGGCTGCGGAGGATCTTGCCCAGGACGCGTTCGTGTCGGCCCAGCGCCGTTGGGATGTGATTGGCGGCTATGACCGTCCCGGTGCGTGGGTTCGTCGAGCGGTGGCGAATCGTTCGGTGTCGTTGACTCGGCGCCGCATGAGCGAGACCCGTGCCTTGTTGCGACAGAGCCGGGAGCGGTGGGTTGAGCCCGCCGCGTTCGACGATGGCGACAACGAGTTCTGGGACGCGGTCGGTGGTCTTCCGGCCCGTCAGCGTCAGGTCATAGGGCTTCACTATGTGAACGATCTGAGTGTGAGAGAGATAGCGGTCACCCTCGAGTTGAGTGAGGCCACGGTGAAGACGCATCTGCAGCGAGGACGCAAGACTCTGGAGGTGAAGCTCTGGAATCGCTCCGAGCCGCAAACATGAATCTCGACGATCGTGCCCGACAAGCCGGCATCGCCGCGTCGACGCGCGCTCGTCAGATCGCGCCGCATCCGAGTGGGCTTGAGCGAAAGCCGTGGGTTGCCCCAGCCGGAATTGTTGGCGCCGCGGCGCTCATTGTGTTGGTGGCGGTGGCCATCAACACGTTCGCATCTGATCGGTCAGGAAAGGTCGAGACCGTCGCGGGGCCCGATGCCACAACTGTCGTGGCCGTTGACGCGGTCAGTGGTCCGATTCTGGCCGGGTTCGTTTCAGCCTCCGGTGAGATCAGCGTCTTGGTCGGTGACGCGGGCTCAGCAACACTTGTACAGCTCGAGGCGTCTGCCGGAGCTCCCGTCGTTGGCGTGGAAACGATCCCGGATCCTCGCTGGTTGTTCGACGGCCGTGTCATCGAATACGTCACTGAAATTGACGGTGAGCTACACGTCGTGCGAGTCGACGTGCGCACAGGCCGAACATCCACTGAGCCCTACCGGGTCGTGCTAATTGGTGGAGGATTCTCGACGTCGCTCGAAGACGAGGGGCCGCTCACGGGAAGAATCCTGCTGATGGCAGGCGCCAGTGGACCGTCGGTGCGTGCCGTTGAAGATGAGACAGGGGCACAGTGGGAGCTGCTCCCTTCCAGCAGCGATCGCACCTTGTTACTCGACATCGACTCGACACGATTCCTGGCCCCAACCGCAGATGGACTGATTGTTGTGGCCGACGGCGTGCTCGGCACCATCAATGGAGATGGCGAGGTGGCCCAGCTCGAGCTCGATGGGATCACCGCCGAGACACTCAGTGTGGTAGCCGCGGGGCCCGGCTCGGAGCTTGCGTTCGGACTAAGGAACGGTTCCGTGGTCGTGATGACCCCCGAAACCATCGAGCCCTTCGACCTTGGTGGCGGCGTCGACGCCGTGACGGGCCTTTCCTGGGCTCCGTCGGGCGAGACGTTCATCGCCATGACCGCAGATCGCGAGCAGACTTCACTGCACGTCTGCGCAGCTACATCGACAAACTGCAACAGAATCGAGTTGGTCGGTGCTGCGGGCGGGCGACTCGTTCGCGGGATACCGAGCCCGCCACAGGGCGACATGTTCTTCGGCTTCTGGCCCGAGAACACGCAAGATAAGGCAGACGCAGCCGTCGACGCCGAGGATGCAGCGCCGTGGCGTTTCGACCCCGAACTGTTGGTGGCGGAATTCGCGGAGGTCGTGCTCGGCTGGTCCGGCCCGTCCGTCGCGCCTCCAATGTTTCCCATGTTTCCATACTGGGCCTCCTTCGAGGTTCGCCCATCGACAGAGCAAGCGCCTGTCACAATCAGCGCCGCCCAGCTCGCCGGAGACTCAGGTTGGGTCATCACGAACGTCTCGGCACCGAACCTGCGCTTGAACAGCGCCTTCTCGACCGGAGGATCGGTCAGAATCGGCTTTGATCGACAGGGCGCAGCCGCGGTCGAGGTCATCGTAAAGATCGGTGATACGGAGTATTCAGAAACCACCGAGGATCTCGATGAGCTCGAGTTCGACATCGACAGCCCCCTCGGCTCTGTCGCCTCCTATCTCATTTTGTTCAAGGACGACGATGGCCGGGTATTAGCGGCGAGCTCAGGAGACCTCAACCGGGCTCCAATTGCACGGGGCACCACGGGCTAATCGCCGTCTTGAGCGACACCAATCCCCAGCACGATCATGCCAGAAAACTCAAACTGTTGGCCCGTGTCCTAGCGGCTATTCCTGAGTGGGTTCGGGACCATTCGCGGGCGTGCCGCAGGAGCTCTGGCGTGTACAGTCTGAGGATGGCGACACGTGACGGCACAGTGCGGCGACTTCCGGCGTGGACAGACTGGGTTGTCGCGGTGGCTGGCGGTGTGGCGCTGCTCAATGTGAACGTCACCGATCACGGTGATCCGCTGAGCGGAATGACCGAGAACATGCGCACCGCGTTCTATGCCGTGCTAGCGATCGTCGGCACCATCGCTCTCTGCACCGCAGTGCTCGGAGGGCTGCTCAGACCAGCCATCAGCAGTGCCGCGGTGCGAGCGGCGACTGGTTTCGGTTTCCTCGCCTGCTCAGCAATAGCCGCCTTGCTGCTGGACCAACGAGAAGGTCCCGTGCGCACCGTCCAGCTGCTCGCCTACGTCGGTGTCTGCATCGGCGTGGTCCGCTTCATTCACCTCGGCATTGAACTTGCCCACGTCGACGAGACCAACGCGATCGGTGAAGCACCCACCTTGGAGCAAGCTGAGCGCTGATCCGGCAGCACCCGCTGGACCCCTCAGACGGCATTCCTAATCCGCTCCCGCCGTCTGGTCACGTGGGGCCACATCCAGGCCAGCCCTGACCGTAGGTCAGACTCACTGAAGTCGCGAGAGATGTGCCCGATCCGTGAAGGTCTCGGGTGGGGTCGTCTCAGCGGCTGCGATTACCGAGTGGCGCTCGGTACACCGCCGTGCCTCGTGCTCCTGTTCGACGACAGTGAGTTCCCGACACGCTCGTCGAGCCAGCAAGAACGGGCGCCATTGCCAACCTGTGAACTAGCGAGCCCCATAGTCGATGGTTGTGAACGGCCAGTCGATCTCGAGCCAAGTCGAGATGGCTTGCCAGGTGACGACGTCCATCTCGGCACGGCTCGCTCGCACCCATGAACTTACCGAAGCGTCTGCTGTCGGCGATGGGTAGATGTAGACACATCCGATCACGTCGTCGCCATCGAGAACTGAGTAGGTGAACCCAGAACGGTCCTCAAAGTCCTTCGCATGTCGCACCAAGTCGGCAAGGTTGGATTCGAGAGTCATCGATGTGGGCCAAGCGCCGTCCGGGAAATCAGGGGTCTCCCGGATGTGGTCGATACTCGACATCCATGCGTCGTGGTCTCTTTCGTTGTGTTGGGGTCCCAGGGGTTCCATACGGAATCCGGGACCATCAAAGCAGAGGGGCACGACGAAGTCGTCTGCGACAAGACTCATGTGACCATGGTAGGTCCAGTTCCGGTGTGCGTGATCCGCTCGATGCCAAGGATCTCGCGTCTGCGGCACCGCACTCGCGCCACACTCCGAAGGCCCTTGTGCGATGAGCCAACTTCGCGGTTACTAGCCCGCTCTCGTACCCGCACGACCACGTGAGGCAGGCGCCTTCTATGGTCTGGGAGGGCCGGCTTCGATGGCTCCGGGTGGGAAGGCGTCGCCACATACCTGGACTGACATTGTCCATAGTGCCTGTGCTCCATCGCTGACCGAGGGTTGGTCGAGTTCTCGGCTCCTGACCGAGAGTGTCAGGTCTTCGGCGATGAAGTCCTCGGCGAGCTCGCTGGCGACGTCGGGTTCCCAGACCCCGAGGCTGCACGCCCGGCGGAAACGAGTGGTCCAAGTGGACACGTCTGTCTGGTTGAGACCCAGCTGATTGACCCAGGTGCTGATGGCCTTCGCAATCTGGCTCTCGTCGATCTCCACCCCGAAGATCGACCACGTCGCCAACCAGTCTCTCCATTCTTGTTCGGTGACGACGTCGAGGCCTTCTGCGATCTCGGTCGGGGTAATCGGCTCGGGCTGAGGAGCCCCGCCAGGAGCGTAGGAGAAGATGAGACGACCCTGATGCTCGACGAACAGTTGTGTGCCGCCTAACCCGATGCCATACACGGCAAGTCCATTGGACTCGGCGATGACTTCGGCCCCCGGCACTGGGCCCTGTTCATTTAGGAAGATGATGACACCGAAGTTGCCGATGATGGTGATCTGTTCTTGTGGAACAGGGGGGACCAAGAGCTCCCAACCGTTCGCGGCCAAGGGACCGATGCCGTCGGCTTCGAAGCGACGGGCGGCATCGACCGCGTCGTTCTCGGTGACTCCGACCGTTTGGAATACCTGCCACAGACCGTCCACTTGCCACTCGATCTCGACGAAATTCAGGCTCCCTTGCAGCGTTGTTCTGAGATAGCCGGGCGTGCCGTTGATATCGACGGGCACGCCCGAGTCTTCAATCACACCATGATCCCTACGGGACAGCCGGATCCGCAGGTCAGGGTCTTCGACCTGCTGGAGCGAGGTGCCGAGCGAGCTATCGGGGGTTTCGAACAGGATCTGATGCGCTTCGCGTGGTTCTGCGGTGAAGCTCGGGATCACCCATACCCGCTCAGCCAGCCCAGTCGGGACGTTCCCGTCGGCAAACGTCTCGAGTTCAGAACGTCCACGGCTGTTGAAAGCAAGCAGCAGGGCAACGCCGATCGCCAAGAGCACAACGACAGGAGTCGAGATACTGGCCAGTCTGCGTCGCTGACGACGGCGACGGCCCCGGATCCACAACTCGTCAAGGTCGGGCAGCACGGCCTCCGAGCCAGGAAGATCAAGCAGTTGGCGAAGGTCAGTCATCGACATACTCCATCTCCAGCGAGAGCCCGCCTTTGGCGAGCTCCACTATCGCCTTGCGGGTTCTCGACTTGACCGTGCCTGCAGGGATCTCAAGCACGTCCGCAGTTGCCTCCACCGACATGTCCGCACAGAAGCGCAGCGCAACCACCGCTCGAAGATCCGGATCGAGCCGACCCAGAGCCGCATCAACCACCGGTGCGGTTGTCGGGTCGGGAGCTTCGCGGCTCCCATCGACCGCCACGAGGTGATGCTTCCGGCTGCGAACAGCCCGACGCCGGAAACGGGACTTCGCCAGATTCATCGCCACCCGGTGAACCCAAGCACCGGGTGAGGCCATCGTTGAGACCTTTTCCCAACGCTCGCAGACCCGGGCAAACGCCTCTTGCGCGAGATCCTCCGCTACGACCATGTCACCGCAGTAGCCACGTAGAAAACTCAGCACTCTCGGATACTCATCCGCGTAGAACCCGGCCAGATCTGCAGGAACTGAAGATCGCTCGCTTCGAACCATCACCCCTACCAACGCCTCAGGCGTTCATTTGGTTTTTCTCGCCCGCAGACCAAGAATCTATCTCCAGCCCGGTCACCCACGCTTGAACTCCGACGGGCGGGCGGGACTGGTTGGTCTTGAGCGCTCAGGCCTCGGTAGGTCTGAGCGTTCTGAGCACGTAGACACGGGGCTCGAGCTTGCCGATCATCTGATACACGCCCCACAGGGCGTTGGCGAGTTCGATCCGGTAGTGGACCTCGCCCAATTCCTCCCGCAGATCGTCCTCCGCCCGAATCAGTCGGGCCACCTGAAGAAGCTGCTGCGAGCTCCGCCGGGAGCCGTCTTCTTCCCACGCTTCACGCCACTCCGACCCGACGACATCGCACGACTCCACGGTGAACCCCGC
>JAJCXL010000340.1 GCA_029263435.1 Acidobacteriota bacterium
GCTTTCACCGTCATCGCCTTCGTGCTGCTGATGCTCATCGACGAGCCGGTCGAAGGGGCGTCGTCGTGATCCGTCGTCATTGGAAGAAAATACTTTTGGGCATCGTGCTCACAGCCCTTGTTTTCACGTTCGTGGGGCTTCCTTATCTGCTCGCTCGACTCGTCACCACTGCCGGCACTCGGCCCATGGATTTGGCCTTGACGTCGTCGCCGTCCGACTACGGCTTGGACTTCGAAGAGGTGAGCTTCACGTCGGTCGACGGCGTGCCGTTATCCGGGTGGTATCTCGGGGGTGCGGACTCGGATGTCGTAATCGCTTGCGGACATGGCCTCTTTCGATCGCGACGAGAAGTCTTGGATCGCGCGGCTTTTTTTCGGCGCCGCGGCTTTGACACGCTCGTGTTCGACTTCCGGCGTCACGGTACCACCTCGACCGATGCCAAAGTCACGATGGGGTACAACGAGCGGCTCGACTTCTTGGGCGCGGCGGAGTTTCTCGAGCGAGGCCATCCCGAGGCGGAGGTCGTCCTCTACGGTGTGTCGATGGGCGCGGCGGCTGCGCTCCTGGCCGCCCGGGATTCGGAGACGATCTCGGCCGTCATCGCGGACAGCTCTTTTTTGAACTTCGAGCACACGGTCTCTCACCACGTCGAGATGCTGTTCGGGCTGCCTCGCTTTCCGGTGGCCTCCACGTTGTTGTTCTTTTTTCAGCGCGCCGCCGGCATCGATGTGTTGGATTTCGATCTCGAGCGTGCGGTCGCTGCGCTCGGTGACCGGCCGGTCTTGATCGCAGCCGGCGGCGACGATCGTCGGATGCCGGCGGAGATCCAGCGGCGTTTGTTCGAAGCGTCGAAGACCGATCGGAGCGTGTTTCGAGTTTTTCCGGGAGCCGGGCACGGCCGAGCCCATCGAACGGACCCTGAAGGCTACGAACGGATGCTGGATGATTTCTTGGCCGGCGCCGTCAGGCTTCCAGCGGTTGATGCACCCGCGGCAAAAGATAGTATCCGCGAGTCTCGGTGAGCCGCTTGGTGGCGAACGCTCGACCATCCGCGCCGGGGTGGTCGGGGAAGTGGCTGAGAAACACGTCGCGAATGGTGTCGTAGTCTTCGAGCAGGAAATAGCGCTGGATGTGGGTCGCGGTGTTGATACCTCGGTCCCAGTACTGCAAGTTCACGCGGAGCACGGCCTCGAGCGGCCGCGAATCAGTCGGAGGCTCTTCTTCGTAGGTATCGGCCTCGACCCAAATCGAGATCTCCTCCGACTCGACAATCTTGTCGTGCGCGTGAGTCATGTAGTACTTCCAGAGCTTGAACTCACGCAACGGAATGAATCGCGGCGCAGGCGCCTCGCCAGGTGCCCTTAGCTTGCACCTCACCATTTTGACCCTAGTCATCCGCGTCTCCCAAACCGCCCCATAGCTCTCCAGAAGGCGAACACGGTCGAGGCCCACGACCTCCAACTGGCAGAGTGTTAGTCGAGTATAACCAGATCGATTCTGAAACTGAAGCGTAACCCCTGACATCTCAGCGCCATAGGCTCAACCCGCTCTAACATCGAGAGTTGGAGGCCGTGCTCAGAGGTCTTCGTCACGTGCCTTGGAGGACGTGACGATATCCGTCGAGCGGCGAAAGGCGATGTAGTACTTGTAAATGTTGCTTACGTACTGCACGGTCTCACGGCCGATCTCTTTCGCCGCGATGACTTCGACGTGGTCGAACCAGACGTTGGGGTCGAGACCCGACGCCTCGGCTTTTTTTCGCAGCCCCCTCACTCTCGCGGGGCCCGCGTTGTAGGAGGCGAAGGTAAACAAGGTCTTGGCGACGTCGGTCATCTCCTCGTCCTCGAAGTAGCGATCGCGCAAGAAGCGTAGGTATTTCGCTCCGGCATGGATATTCGACTCGAGCACCTCGATGTCCGGAATTCCGACCACCGGGTCGGTCGCGGTGCTCTTCAACAACTGCATCACACCGATGGCGCCCGCGCCGCTTCGGACGCTTTGGTCGAGCCCGGACTCCTGATAGCCCAGCGCGGCAAGCATCAAGTAGTCGAACTCGTACGTATCCCCGTAGCGTCGGAACAGCTCGACCGTCTCTTGGAAACGACCCATCGAGGAGCCCGAAAGGACCCGCTCGACATATTTCGTGCTCGAGAGGTAGCGCTTGGAGAGGATGTTTCCCATCAACGTCCCGAGTCGATTTCTTCGTACGAACGCGTTTATCTGTGCTTCGAGCGCCGGACTGTCTTTGCGAAACGCCCACGCGATCTCGCCGCCGGTGCGAAGCGTGAGATCGGAGTGGAGCTCGAGGTCGGGAAGGATCTGGGCCCACAGCTCGGCTTTGTGGCTGTCGACTACCGCAAGCGGAAGAATTCCGGCGTTGACCATTTCGAGGAGGTCCTCGTCTTCGAGGTGCTCGTCGGCGAGCACGATCCGAGCTTCCTGGTGCCCGGCGGAGCGCAACGTCTCGTTGAGCGTCATCACGCTGTCGTAGTAGCTGCTCGAGCGTCTCACGTGCACTTCTTTTCCCGACAGGTCCTCGATCGAGGCGAGCGGCCCGCTCTCGGGTCCGGTGACGACGATCTCCGAGATGTTTGAAGCGAGTGGCTCCGAGAAGGCGACCTGCTCGGAGCGAGCCTCGGTGATCGTCAGGCCTGCGGCGGCGATATCCGCCCGACCCGAGACGAGTGCGGGCAAGAGCTGATCGCGGGTTACCGGAATGATCGCCACATAGACTTTGAGATTCTTGGTGTCGAGGCTTTCATTGAGCTCTTTTTCGAACAGCTGGAGGGCTTCGTAAGAAAGGCCTCGCTGGGTCGGCCCGTCGAGAAAATACTGGGTCAAGCTCGGTGTCACGACCGCGCGGATCACGCGCCGTTCGCGCATTTCGTCGAAGTCCCCGTGGAAAGGCTCGAGCAGGGGTGCCAAAAACTCGGGTAGCGACTCTTCTCCTGCGGCGAGAACGAGGGCCTCTGCGTCGGAGCTCTCCGCCGCGGCGCTCTCGGTGGTCTCCGGCGAGTCCTCGTCCGGGCGGTGTGGTGCGGGTGTGCATCCGAACAAGATCGCGGCGAGCAGCCATGTCATCTCCCTCATGCAATTCCTCCGGGGTGTAGCCTATCCATCACGCTGCGGTCGCGCCACAGTGCTAAGCTTTCGTGAATGATGGGACGCACCGTGGCCCTCCTCTTGTTATCGCTGGCTGCGATGAGAGCGCACGCGCAACACGACCCCGCGCTCACGGCGTTTTTCGAAGCCGAGGATATCGTCGAGCGGGAGCGGGCCGCTCGCCCGATCGTCTCTTCCGGTGCACCGTTCACCCGCATTCATTCGGCCCTGGCTGTGGGCCGACTCTACGCCCCAAACGTGGAGACCGGGCTGCTCGAGTGGAGCCGCAAAGCGGACCGCGGTGAGCATCAATATGTCGTGCTCGTGCCGGAAGACTACGACCCCTCGAAAGCCTATCGGGTGTGCTTCTATTTGCACGGTGGTGTGAACCGAGCCGAGCGTCCCAAGAAAGGTGACACCTGGTGGCGACGCTTCGACCGCTTCGATGGCGTCGACCAGATTTCGGTCTTTCCCGCCGCTTGGCGGGACTCGCTCTGGTGGCAGAAAAGCCAGGTCGAGAATTTGGAAGCGATTCTCGATCGGATCAAAGTCACCTATCACGTCGACACCAACCGGGTGTACCTCTTCGGGGTCTCGGACGGTGGTACCGGCGTGTACTACTACGCGATGAAAGCTCCGACGGTGTGGGCGGGGTTTCTCCCGTTTATCGGTCAGCCGGCGGTGCTCGCCAATCCCGCGACCGGCATGGAAGGTGAGCTCTTCGAGAACAACCTTCTCAATCGAGCTCTCTACATCGTCAACGGGGAGACCGACCGGTTGTACCCGTCGGCGCGGATGTTGCCTTACGTCGAAGCGTTCAGAGAGCTCGGGGCCGACGTGTCGTTTCGCTCCCGAGCGGGCGGCCACAACACCCGATGGTGGAACTCGGAGACTCCGAGGATCGAGAAGTTCATCGAGTCTCATCCTCGGGATCCACTCCCGGACCGGCTCGTGTGGGAGACCGAGGATCCGAAGAGTTTCGGGCGCATTCAATGGCTGATCATCGATGAGCTCGCATCCGGCCCACCCGCACGCGGGTTGTTTCCACACGAAGCGGCGTTCGGACGATTGAGTATCGACAGAACCGGGAATGTCTTCGCCGCCACCGCGAGCGGCGTAAAACGCTTTCGCATTTTGCTGTCGCCCCGAGAGATCGATTTCGACAGTCCGATCCAGGTCGTCGTCAATGGAGCCGTCGTGTTCGAGGCGCCGGTCGAAAGAAGCGTCCGGACGCTCCTCCACTACGCTGCCCGTGACAACGACCCGAGCGCGCTGTTCGGCGCGGAAGTCGAGGTGGTGGTGCCGTGAGCTTTTGCGAGAGCGACTTCGATGAGCACCTTTGAGCCGCCCCCGTGGACGTGATAAGACATTCTCCCGTGCCGCCGAAACCGAGCTCTGGTTGTCAACCGACATGACGAGAACCGCTGACGTTGCCATCGTAGGTGGCGGGATCATAGGTGCTTCCGTCGCTTATCACCTCGCGGCACTCGGCGTGCCGAGAGTGGTGGTGTTCGAGCGCGAGGAGATCTTGGGCGCGGGCTCCACCGGAAAATGTGCGGGCGGCGTGAGGTTGCAGTTCTCCTCGGAGGCGAACGTGGAGATGTCTCGTCAGAGCATCCTCGCTTTCGAGCGGTTCGAGGACGAGCACGGCGTCGTCGTGGACTTCAAGCGGACGGGATACCTCTTCGTGCTCGGAAACCTCGAGGACTACGCGGTGTTTCGCAACAACGCTGAGCGCCAACGGGCGCTGGGCGTTCCCGTCGAGCTCCTCACGCCCGCCCAAGCGCAAGAGCTCGTTCCGATGTTGAACACCGATGACCTCGTCGGGGCCACGTTTTGTGGAGGGGACGGCATCGCGAACCCCCACGCCATTCTCGAGGGCTATGCGAAACACGCGAAGCGGTTGGGTGTCCAGATTCTGAAATCCGTCGAGGTCACGTCCATCGACCTGGCGGGCGACAGCGTGGTGGCGCTCGATACGAACCAAGGACGCTGGCAGGTCGGCCACGTCGTCAACGCGGCCGGTCCTTGGGCCCGCCAGATCGGCGCCATGGCGGGCATCGACATTCCGGTGGAGCCGGTGCGGCGTCAGTATTTCGTGACCAAACCGATGGATTGGATTCCGGATCCCTTTCCGCTCCTCATCGACTGGAGTACCGGCTGCTACATGCACAAAGAGAGCGGCGGCATGCTGGTGGGGGAGTCGGATCCCGATGAGCCGCCGGGCTTCGGTCAACAAGTCGATTGGGATTTTCTCGGCCGGGTGGCGGAGCATGGCTCTCACCGCGTCCCGCTTCTCGCCGAAGCCGAAGTGCTTCGGGGCGTGGCGGGCCTCTACGAAGTCTCGCCCGACCACAACGCGATCATCGGCGCTCCGGCAACGGTTCCGAACTTCATCTGCGCCAACGGTTTTAGCGGGCATGGCATGCAACACGCGCCGGCCGCGGGCAAAGCGGTGGCTGAGCTCGTGGCGCAAGGCGAGTCCACGAGTATTTCTCTCGATGCCTATGCATTCGATCGCTTCGCGCGAGAGCAGATGCCGGAGTTCAATGTCATCTGAGATCCACCTCCAAAGGCGTCAGCGCCGCCAACGGGTACTCAATCGCCTCGGGGATGGGCTCCTCGTGCTCCCCACCGCTCCCGTGCGGATGCGAAATGGCGACGTCCCTCATCCGTTCCGGCCGGATAGTGACTTTTACTATCTCACCGGCTTCGAGGAGCCTGACGCGGTGCTGGTGGCGTTTCGAAAATCGAGCCGGGAGCACGTCGCCCTGTTGTTCTTACGTGACCGGGATCCCGAGCGCGAGATTTGGGACGGGCGACGGCTCGGACCTCGAAAAGCGGTTCGAACGCTCGGCATTGACAAGGCCTATTCGATGGCCTCTCTTTATGACGAGCTCGAATCGCTGCTTCGATCTCACCCCCGCATGTTCTACACGTTGGGGGCGGAAGAGGGAATGGACCGCGATATGTTTCGCATCTTCGAGCGCAATCGTATCCATGACTATCGTGGAAACCCGCCGTCCCATCCGGAGGTCTCGGATCCTCGGCCCGCCATCGCGACCGAGCGGCTGACCAAAGACGGCGCTGAAATAGAGACGATCGAGCGGGCGGCGGAAGTGAGCGCCTCCGGCCACCGAGAGGCGATGCGGGCCGCGAGACCCGGGATGATGGAGTACGAGCTTCAGGCGGAGCTCGAAGCGAGCTTCCGACGGCAAGGCTCGAAGCGTAACGGCTACGAGTCGATCGTGGCGAGCGGCACGAACGCATGCGTGCTCCACTACATCGAGAACCAACGCCGGATGCAGCGAGACGATCTCGTTTTGATCGATGCGGGAGCGGAGATCGACAACTACACCGCCGATATCACCCGCACTTTCCCGGTGTCCGGCACCTTCACTCCCGAGCAAGCCGAGGTCTATCGCATCGTGTTGCGCGCGCAAAAAGCCGCCATACGCGCGGTGTCACCGGGGAAATCGTGGCAAGCGCCTCACGCGAAGGCGGTCAGCGTGGTCGTCGACGGTCTAAGAAAGCTCGGGATCTTGCGCGGGCCGAAAAAGCGTCTCGTGGAGAGCAACGCGTATAAACCGTGGTTCATGCACGGAACCAGCCACTGGCTCGGCCTGGACGTGCACGACGCGGGTGGCTACCGAGAGCGTGGGGGCCGGCCGGCCAAGCTCCGTGCCGGAATGGTTCTCACGGTGGAGCCGGGGCTCTACTTCGGCGCGCGCGACACCAGCGTGCCCGCCTCTTATCGGGGTATCGGTATCCGGATCGAAGACGACGTGCTCGTCACTCGCTCCGGCAGTCGAGTTTTGACCGACGACGTTCCGAAAGAGATCCGCGATATCGAACGGCTCTGCCAGAGCTAGTTCCCTAGCCCTAGCGCTCGGCTCGTCCGAGCCCCGAAGGCCTGAGCTCGTTCCATCGATCGATGAACCCGATGGCGGCGTCCACGAATCTCTCGGTCGCGAGCCGCCCCTGCTCGACGGTCGCGTCTTTCGGATCTCTCTCGCTCCACACCCCTGTCGTCGTCATGTCGCGCGTGCTCGTACCTTTCCCGGTCTCCTCGGCTTTGAGCGCTTCGGCCAGAAAGACGCGCAGGGCCGTCTCGTCTCCTTCGAGGATCGAGGGCACCATCGCGTTAAGGTGCTCCGGCATCGACAGCTCCGCCTTGACCGAGGCTTCGAGGTCGACGAGTCCTCCTATGAGGTAGAGCGCGCTGGACGTCTCGCCGACGCCTCCGTGGCGATCGAACTGGCGCGGCGTATCGCCCGAAGACGTCGGGCGCGGTGCCATGAAGGGCGCGGCCGCTTCTCCCAGCTCGACCGCGATGCCCGCCGTCTCATGGTTGATGCGGTCCGCGATGAAACGTGACGCTACCCTATTGCCTCCATGCGAGTTGAGGATGAGAAATCGAGTAAAACCGTGCCGGATCAAGCTCTCAGCGGCCTCGACGTAGACGGCCTGGATCGTCTCCAGAGACAGCGCAATCGTTCCGGGAAATCCCATGTGATAGGGCGAGTTGCCTGGAAGAAGAATGGGCGCGACGAGCACGTCACGTCGT
>JAJCXL010000341.1 GCA_029263435.1 Acidobacteriota bacterium
GTACAAGTCGCCGCCGCACCGTGGCGCGAAGATGTCGTGCTCGCCGCAGCCCGGAGGATCGAGCAATCTCTCGGCGGGTACGCGGCTCCGCCGCTTATGCAACGAACTTCTGGGACGGGACACTAGGTCTTGCTATCCTCGTCTACGTGAACTGCAAAGACGATTTCGGTCCGTTCGAGGGGAAGACGTGGCTGAACTGCTCGCATCAAGGACCGCTCCCGAGAATCGCCGTCGACGCCTGTCGCGAGGCCATCGGTTGGAAGATCGCGCCCCACCACATGACCTCGGAGCGCTTCACTAAAGTTCCTGAGAGACTCCGTCGCGCGCTCGGCGCTCTCTTGAACGCGCCGGCGGACGAGATCGCGCTCGCGAACAGCGCGTCCTACGGCCTTCACCTCCTCGCCAACGGACTGCCACTGTCTCGAGGCGACGAAGTCCTCGTCGTGCGCGGAGATTTTCCCTCCGTGGTCCTTCCATGGCTCGGGCTCCAGCCAAAAGGAGTGGTGGTGCGGCAGCTGGAACCGCCTGTGCGCGCCGAGACGTTGTCCGCAGCTCTCACTTCCAAGACCCGCGTGTTTTGCGCTACCTGGGTCCACTCGTTCACCGGAAGGGCGCTCGATCTCGATGGGATCGGAATGCTCTGTCGCGAGCGTGGCGTGAAGTTCATCGTCAACGGCGCCCAAGCCGTCGGCGCTCGCCCTCTCGACGTCACGACCGCTCCAATCGATGCCCTCACAGGCGTCGGGTTCAAGTGGCTGTGTGGTCCGTACGGGACGGGCTATTGCTGGATGGACGCGGCAACGAGAGATTGCTTGAACGTCAACCTTGCCTATTGGCTGTCGCTGCAAACGGCCGACGATCTGGGACGAGAAGAGGCGCTCCCGACGCTTCGCGACGATCTCGGCGCGCGACGGTTCGACATCTTCGGCACCGCGAACTTCTTCAACTTCGTCCCGTGGACCGCGTCGCTCGAATACCTTCTCGAGCATGGGATCGACGACATCTCCGAGCACGATGACGCGCTCGTCGATCGGCTCATCGCGGGTCTGGGCACTTGCGGGTACGAGGTTCTGAGCCCCATGGAGGGAGCGTCTCGCTCGACTCTCGTGGTCGCGTCGCATGAAGATCGCGCGCGTAACGAAGCGGTTCATGGGGCTTTGCGACGAGCCGGCATCGAGATCGCCTACCGACGCGGCAATCTTCGGTTCTCGCCTCATCTCTACAACGACGAGCAGGATATCGACCGGGCGCTGGACGCCTTACGCAGTGCGTGAGTGCGCGCTCAATCCGGCTCGATCACGCCCGTCTGTTCGACGATGCGCCCATAGTGCTCGGGGCGACGATGTTTGTCGAAGTTGAAGACGTTTCGTTTGAAGTCTGAGCACGCATCCAGTCCGCACTCGTAGACGACGAGCTCGTCTTCCGCGCTCTGAGCTCGAGCAGCGATCTCACCCGTCGGGGCGACGATAGCAGAGCCCCCGATGAGGACGTGGCCGTCCTCCGATCCGGCTTTCGCCGCCGCGACCACCCAGGTACCGTTCTGATAGGCACCCGCTTGAAGCGACAGCAGGTGATGGAACATCCGCCGATGGGCCGGCTCGTCGTGATAGATGTTGTGCTCCGGCGTGTTGTAGCCGAGCATGACCATCTCGACGCCTTGTAGCCCCATCACCCGAAACGTCTCGGGCCACCTTCGGTCATTGCAGATACACATCCCGACGATCCCACCGAAGGCTCGCCATACCGGAAAGCCGAGATTGCCGACGTCGAAATAACGTTTCTCCAAGTGTTGAAACGGCGCTTCCGGGCGGTGGTCCGAGTGGCCGGGAAGATGGATCTTGCGGTACTTGCCAATGATGCGCCCGCCGCGGTCCACCAAGATGGCAGTGTTGAAGTGCCCATCGGGAGCGAGCTCCGCATAGCCTAAATGAAATCCGAGGCCTAGCCGTTTGGCCTCGGCGAACAACGGAGCGGTCGCGTCGTTCGGCATCTCGGTCTCGAAGAAACCATCGACCTCATTTTGGTCCTTCATGAAATAACGAGGGAAAAAAGTCGTCAAAGCGAGCTCCGGAAAAACCACGAGATCCCCATCGGAGCGTTTCGCCTCTCTGAGGAGTGCGATCATCCGCTCGACCACCGCCGACCGGTCGTCCGCCAAATGGATCGGACCGAGCTGAGCGCAAGCGATACGGATCGAGCGCTCGCTCACCAGAGATCCTCCAATCCGAATCGGCGCGCGAGAGAGACCTCCGCCGCTTCTCTCCCGAGAGGGTCGGCCGCGCTCGGCTTCTCTCGAGGAATGAACTCGCCGCTTCCTTTCTCGACGAGAAGCTCACCGGCATCGACGACGACCCTGCCGCGGCTGAGGACCGTCCGCGGCCAACCTTGGATCGTTCTGCCCGCGTAAGGCGTATAGCCGACGTTGTCATGCAGATGCTCCCAACCGAGCGTCACCGTCTTGTGGGCGTCCCAGATGACGAGGTCCGCGTCGGCGCCGACAGAGATACTCCCTTTGCGGGGAAACATCCCATAGAGCTGCGCCGGGCGGGTCGACGTGAGCTCCACGAAGCGGTGGAGGTCCAGGCGCCCTTTCAGGACACCCTCGGAGAACAGCAATGGCATGCGGACTTCGAGTCCGGGAACTCCGTTCGCGATCTTGTTGAAAGGCGGATCCTCTCCCTGCGCGAGCTTTCCGGTCTCGTCGAAGCGGTAAGGCGCATGGTCGGACGAGAGGACTTGAAACGTCCCGTCCGAAAGCCCTCGCCAGATCGCTTCTTGTGACGCTTCATCGCGCGGGGGCGGGCTACAACAACACATCGCCCCTTGCATGTCCGGCTGGTCTAGATCGTCGGCAGTGAGGAAGAGGTACTGAGGACAGGTCTCGGCGAACACCTTCAAGCCTCGTCGCTGCGCCCGACGGATGGCCTCCATCCCCTCTTCCGACGAGACGTGGACGATGAGGCACGGCGCATCCACGAGCTCGGCGAGCGAGATAGCCCTCGACGTCGCCTCGGACTCGGCGAGACGCGGATGGCTGACGGCGTGAAACTTGGGAGCGACGGCGCCCGCTGCGAGGAGCCGATCGGTGAGCCAGCGGATGAGGTCGTGGTTCTCCGCATGGATCATCGTGAGCGCGCCTTCCTTACGAGCCAAGGCAAAGACGTCGAGCATTTGATAGTCGTCGAGCTTGAGCGCGTCGTAGGTCATGTAGACCTTGAAGGACGTGTAGCCGTTTCGGATGAGCTCGGGTAGCTCATCTTTCATGACGGTCTCGGTCGGGTCCGAGATGATGAGGTGAAAACCGTAATCGATCACGGCTTTCGTCTTCGCACGCGTGTGATAGTCGACGAGGACGGCCCGGAGCGAGTCGCCTTTGTGCTGGGCCGCGAACGAAAGAATGGTCGTGGTGCCTCCGTGAGCGGCCGACACGGTGCCGGTGTAGAAGTCGTCGGCGCACATGAGCCCCGTCGACGAGATCTGCTCGATATGAGTGTGGGCGTCGATGCCGCCGGGAAAAACGTAGTCACCGTTCGCGTCGATCTCTCGCTCGCCGGACGGGAGCTTCTTACCGATCGCCGTGATCGTTCCCCCTTCGATACCGATGTCGCAAAACACTTCCTCCGTCGCGGTGACGACGTTTCCATCTCTAATCACGAGGTCGAATTTCATAGCGGGCCGTATGGTAGCATCCGCCGGTCCGAAGCCTGGTCCCACGTTCACGTCCAACGACATGCCGCTAGCTACGATCGACTGGGTGATCATCGGCTGCTATTTCGTTTTGGCCTCGGGCGTCGGTCTGTACTACCGCAAACGGGCCGGCTCGAGCCTGTCCGAGTATTTCCTCTCGGGACGCTCTCTTCCGTGGTGGCTCGCGGGCACTTCCATGATCGCGACATCGTTCGCGGCAGACACGCCCCTCGCCGTCACCGGGCTCGTCGCGCGTCACGGGATTGCAGGCAACTGGTTCTGGTGGTCTTTCGCTCTGGGCGGAATGATCATCGTCTTCGTCTACGCGCGACTGTGGCGACGCGCGGGCGTCATGA
Source organism: Acidobacteriota bacterium (assembly GCA_029263435.1). GTDB lineage: Bacteria > Acidobacteriota > Vicinamibacteria > Marinacidobacterales > SMYC01 > JAJCXL01. The sequence goes on from JAJCXL010000341.1 coordinate 4,044, forward strand.
CGGACGTGGAGCTCGTGGAGCTTCGCTACGGAGGCAAGCCCGCCGCTTTTCTCCGCGGCTTTCGGGCGATCTACATCTCGCTTCTCGTGAACTCGATCATCGTCGGATGGGTCACCGCCGCGATGGTGAACGTGCTCAAGTTCACCGTGTTCTCCGGAACCGAAGCGGAGACCGGCTCGAGCGACTGGCTCATCATCTTGGCGCTCTTCGCCGTCGTCGGTGTCTACAGCACGTTGTCGGGACTGTGGGGCGTGGTCGTCACGGATTTCGTGCAGTTCGCCGTCGCGATGGTGGGCTCAGTCGTCTTCGCCTATTTCTGTGTCTCACACGTTGGCGGGCTCGACGCGCTTCGCGAAAAGCTCACCTCCGGCTACGAGGGGGGCGAGCAGATCCTGAGCTTCATTCCCGATTTCACTGCCGCCGATCCTTGGATGCCCTTGAACGTCTTTCTCATCATGCTCTTCGTTCAGTGGTGGGCGTCGTGGTACCCCGGCTCGGAGCCGGGAGGAGGCGGCTCGACGGTCCAACGCATGGCGTCTTGTCGCAGCGAGCGTGACGCACTCCTCGCCACGTTGTGGTTCCAGCTCGCCCACTACTGTTTACGCCCGTGGCCGTGGCTCCTCGTGGCGCTCTCCGCTCTCGCGGTCTACCCCGACCTGAGAACCTTGGAGGATCCCGGGGTCGGCTATCCGATGCTGATCCGAGACCTCGCGCCCGCGGGGCTCAAAGGCGTGATGCTGGTGACGTTCTTCGCTGCCTACATGTCGACCATCAGCACTCATATCAACTGGGCCGCGTCTTATCTCGTCGGGGACGTGTATCGCCGCTTCCTCCGCCCCAACGCCGAGCAGGTGGAGCTCACCAAGGTGTCGCGGATCGCCACGGTGTTCGTCCTCGTCGTGGGAGCCGGCGCATCGTGGCTCATGCGCGGCATCGCGGTGGACGAGGCATGGAAGTTCCTCGCAGCTCTCGGCGCGGGCACCGGCGCGGTCTTCATGCTCCGCTGGTTCTGGTGGCGCATCAACGCATGGTCAGAGCTAAGTGCGATGGTGGCATCGCTTTTCTACTTCATCCTCGTCAGCCAGCGCGTCGCGTCGAACGAGCACCGCCTTGCCATTGTCGCGGCGTTGACGATTCCGACGTGGCTCGTGGTGACGTTCCTGACCGCGCCGGAGTCTCGAGAGACGCTCGACCGCTTCTACACGAAAATTCGACCGGGCGGAGCCGGCTGGGCTCCCGCGGCCGAGAGAAACCCAGGCGTTGAGGTGGATCGCTACCTCGGGTCGTCGATCGTCGCGGCGCTCATGGCGACCGCGGTCGTCTACCTCACGATTCCCGGCCTGGGCTATCTGCTGTTCGGCCGCTACCTCGCGGGGGTGCTGGCGCTCACGGGCGCCGCCGTGGCTTCGGGGCTCACCTATGTGCTCGCGCGCCGGATCGGCTGGGAGAACGTTACGCAGTGACTTGGGTGGCCGGTGACACAGTGACCCAGTGACGGCGGCGTATCTCAAGGTGGTCGAATCGTGTTACCCTTCCTCGCGTTTTTTCGAGGTTTAGGAGAGGTTGGTTTCATGAACTCGAACCGTTGGTTTTTCGTTCTGGCGATCGCACTGACCTGTTCCCTGGGATGTGGGACCGCCGCGCAGTCCGTTTCCGACCAGCCCGACACCGCGTTCAAGCTCGCGACGTTCGAGGTCAACGGGACCGAAGGCGTCGGGCTCGTGCTCGGCGACCGGGTCGTCGACATCGCTTCC
>JAJCXL010000342.1 GCA_029263435.1 Acidobacteriota bacterium
ATAACCTGACGATTTTGGCACAATTCGACCAAGATCGCAATGTAAGGCTCGTGCGAGCGAACCTTCAGAATCAACGAGTTGCGAGGATTTCCCAACGAACGCTTCTTCGAGGACCCTCATGACGGAAAAAGCCCCATACCAGGATATCCGCGCCGATTTCTGGCGGGCGTGTTGGTCACGGGCCAACGCCTATGAGTCCTATCTCGAAGCCTCCGAGCCGAAGCGCGCCGACAACTGGCGAAGATTGGGTGGGAAGCTTCCGCCGCTCGGTAAGGACCGGGCCCAGCGCCTCACCGGCCACGGGCGAATTTTGCACGTTCTCGTCGTCAGCGGCGTGTGGTGCGGGGATTGCGTACGGCAAGGGCCGATGCTTCAACAGATCGCTGAAGCGGCCGGTGCTCCGGTCGAGCTACGCGTCATCGACCGCGATGAGATCCCCGAACTTCGAGACGAAGTGAGAATCCTGGGAGCGGCTCGGGTCCCGGTCGTGATTTTCTTGTCCGAGGACTTTCATGAGGTGGGTCGAGAAGGCGACCGGATGCTGACGACCTATCGGCGCAAGGCGGAGATCGAGCTCGGCGCAGCTTGCGCGGTCCCTACCGCCGAGATCCCGCCAGACGAGCTCGCGAGCGAAAGAGACGAATGGAGCGGCGTCTTCGAACGGATGCTGCTCATGCTCCGGCTCGCGCCGCCTTTGAGAGAGCGACATGGCGACTGAGACGTTCATCGAGCTCAGCCACGTCGTTGCAAACGATCTCGAGACCTATCCCGGGCTTCCGGCCCCGAAGGTCGGCACCTTTCTCTCCCGCGACGACGCGGAAGCACACTACGCGCCGGGAACCCGTTTTCTCATCACGTCGATCGAGATGGTCGCCAATACCGGGACCTATATCGACGCGCCGTTCCATCGATTCGAAGACGGCGTCGATCTCGCCGGCTTGTCGCTCGAGTCGATGGCGAACGTTCCCGGCATTCGCGTCTCGCTCAGCGGGCGATCGATCGGCCCGGACGCCTTTCGAAGCTTGGACGTGGCCGGCAAAGCCGTGCTCGTTTCGACGGGTTGGTCGAAGCACTGGGGACACAAAGCTTATCTAGACGACTATCCTTTTCTCTCTCGCGCCTGCGGTGCGTACTTGGCCGAAGCCGGTGCACGACTCGTGGGGATCGACTCTCCCAATGTCGATGACAACACGGACGGGGAACGGCCCGTCCACACCACGTTGTTAGGGGCCGGTATTCCTATCGTCGAGCACCTCACCGGACTCGCGCGCTTGCCGGAGCGAGACTTCCGGTTCTTCGCCGTCCCGCCGCCGGTGCGAGGTCTCACTTCGTTTCCGGTCAGAGCTTTTGCGATCGTTACAGACCTGCCGTAGCCTCCACCTACGAGCCTAGGAGACCGCCATGTTGAAAACCGCCGCTTTCGCCACCTTGCTATGGATCTCGCTACCCGCCGCCGCGTTCGAGGCGGGCGTCATGGATGCGCGCATCCAAGAGCTCGTCGAGCAGCACCTCGCGACGACGCTCGAGTTTCGGCACTTCGTGCATCAGCACCCAGAGCTCGGCAATCGCGAGCACGAGACCGCGAAACGTGTCGCCTCACACTTGGAGTCGCTCGGCATGGAGGTGCGCACGGGTATCGCGCACACCGGTGTCGTCGGCATCCTCAGGGGCGGAAAGCCCGGGCCCATCATCGCGGTGCGCGCCGATATGGACGCCCTGCCGGTCACCGAGGATACGGATCTTGCGTTCAAGTCGACCGTACGAACCACGTATAACGGCCAAGACGTCGGGGTCATGCACGCCTGCGGCCACGACGTGCACACCGCGGTCCAATACGGGGTCGCATCGATCCTGTCCGCGCTCGCGAGTGAGATCCCAGGAACGATCCTGTTCATCTTTCAGCCGGCAGAGGAAGGCCCGCCCGAGGGCGAAGAAGGTGGCGCGGACCTCATGGTGAGAGAAGGCGTCTTCGACGACCCGCGACCGGAAGCGGTGTTCGGCTTGCACACGCTCTCCGGCATGCCCGTGGGGGACGTAGGGATCACATCCGGTCCCGCTTTGGCCGCGGTGGACCACTTCCGCGCTACCGTCAAGGGAACGCAGACGCATGGGGCCGCGCCTCATCTCGGGGTGGACCCGATCGTGATGGCTTCTCAGGCCGTCATGGCTTTCCAGACCATCGTCGCGCGCTCGATCGACCCGCTCGAGCCAGCGGTCGTCACGGTCGGGATGTTTCACTCGGGACAGCGGTTCAACATCATCCCGGCCGAAGTCGCTTTGGAAGGCACCGTTCGAACTTACGCTCCCGAGGTCCGCGATCTCGTGGAGCGTCGCATGGCCGAGATACTCGACGGCGTCACCCGAGCGGGGGGCGGAAGCTACTCCCTCGACTACGAGCGCGGTACACCCGCTACCATCAACGACCCTGAGCTCACCGCCCAGATGACGCCGAGCCTCTCCACCGTCGTCGGCGACGATCGGGTCCAGCACCTGCCGCCCACGATGGGCGGCGAGGACTTCGCCTATTTCGCGAACGAAGTTCCCGGCTTCTTCTTCCGACTCGGCATTCACAAAGAGGGCTCGGTCATCGGACCGCATCACTCGCCTACTTTTCGTGCCGACGACGGCTCCGTGCCCGTCGGGATGCGCGTCATGAGCGGTGTGCTGATCGACTATTTGATCGCCAATCAAAAATAGCCGATCGGGGCAATGCCGGGAACGATTTTTCGGATTTCGGGCGCCCGGATCCAGACTTTGTTCTGATCCACTTCGCACTGGCGTCTTTGCGATTCATATCGCATACTGGAAGATGTCTCGAATATTTCGCGCCTAATCGCTGAGGCGAGAGTTCTCGCTACCGGGGTCAGCTGACGACAGGCGCCGTCGGGCAGTAGAAGTCTTATGACGGGAAGCTATCGCGCACACTCCATGCGCTGGTGCTTGGAAAGCACGGCCGATGGCGGGCGCAGCCTCGAACGTGTGCCTCTCGTCCACATGCCTTTTCGCATCGGAAGGTCCTTAGGCCTCGAGCTCACCCTGCCGTCGCAATCCGTATCGAAGCACCACGCGGAGTTCGAAAACGAGGACGAAGCCCTACGACTCAGGGACTTGAAGAGCACGAACGGGACGTTCGTGAACCGGAAACGGGTCTCGGAAGCTCTCGTCCGAGAGGGCGACATCATTCATTTCGCCGGGTTCGAGTTCCGACTCTCTCGCCAGGCGACCGAGATCAGCTCCGGAGGCGACACCCCTGAGCGCGGCACTCTGTCCCTGACCAACGTCGAGCTCTCGCGACAGTTCATCGGCGGGACGCGCGAGCTTGGTGAGCTTCTCTCGAAAGAAAACGCGACGGCGGTGTTCCAGCCCGTGGTCTCGCTCACCGATGGCTCCATCCAGGGCTACGAGGTCTTGGGACGCGGGCTCCACGAGGAGCTGCCGCACTCGCCGGCCGGACTCTTCCGGATCGCTGAGACCACCGAGCGCGAGGCCGAGCTATCGCGGCTGTTCCGCGAAAAATCGGTGGAGCTCGCAGAGAGAGCCACCTGCAAGTTCCCGCTGCTGTTTTTGAATACCCACCCCAAAGAGCTCGGACAGCCGGAGCTGACCGATTCCCTCCGCCGGATGAGGAAACGTGTCCCGCACATACCGTTGGCGCTCGAGATTCATGAAGGGGCCTTGGCAGAGCCCCAGGTCATCGCGGAGCTCAAGAAGCACCTCGAAGAGCTTTCGATCGGGCTCGCCTTCGATGATTTCGGAATCGGTGAGCGGTTCTTGCAGCTCGCGGAGGTCCCGCCGGACTACTTGAAGTTCGATATCAGCTTCGTCAAAGGGCTCGTCGACGCCTCGGAGCCCAAACGGCGACTCCTTTCGATGCTGATGGCTGCCGCCCGTGACGTCGGCGCCCAGGCGATCGCCGAAGGCGTGGAGACGGCGCGGGAGGCCGAAGTCGTCAAGATGATGGACTTCGATCTCGCTCAAGGCTACTTCTACAGCAAGCCGGTCACGTTGGAAGAGGTCGAGGAGATCGGAACCGATACTCTCGCGCGAACGTCGGAGCAAGAGATCCCCGTTTTCGGAGACCCTCCCAAGACGTAGCGGCCTGCGTTCACGGAAGCCGAGACAGCCTCTCGGTCAGAAGCGCGAACACACCGTCCGCGTCCACCTCGTAGATCCAAAGCGCGTTGGGCTCTCGCCCACTCACCCCCCAGAAATCGACCGACGTCTCACCCAACGTGAGCTCGGAGGCGGTCTCGATCTCGATATTGACCCGCTTGCCCCGGAACAGATCTGGTTTCAGGAGATAGGCGGCCGTGCACGGGTCGTGGAGAGGCCCGCCCGAGGTCCCGTATTTCTCGACGTCGTACCGGCTCGAAAAATTCAGCATTTGGGCTACGGTGCGACCGGCTGCGTTTCCGATCTCGGCGAAGGCGGTGACCCGATCCGGCGTCGCGATGACTTGATGGGTGACGTCGAGCCCGTGAACGATGAGCGGCCGGCCGCAGCCGAAAACGATCTTCGCGGCATGCGGGTCGACATAGATATTGAACTCCGCCGAAGGAGTGACGTTACCTCCTTCACGAGAAGCACCACCCATCAATACGATCTCGGCGATCCGCGAAACGATCTTGGGCTCTTTCACGATCGCCGCCGCCACGTTCGTGAGCGGGCCGGTCGGTACGAGCGTGATGTTGCCGTCTCCAGCCATGAGCGTGTCCACGATGAAATCGATCGCATGCGCGTCTTCGAGCGGATGCGTCGGCTCATGAATATCCGCGCCGTCGATGCCTTCGCGGCCGTGAACGTACTCCGCGGTGACCAATGGCCGGAGAAAGGGGCGCTCGCAACCCGCGAAGACCGGCACGTCACCACGCCCGGCGAGCTCGCACATGAGCCGCGCGTTGCGCTGGGTCTTTTCCAAGCCCACATTCCCGGCGACCGCCGTCAAGCCGAGCACTTCGAGATCCTCCGGGGACGACAAGGCGAGCAGGAGGTTCACGGCGTCGTCCTGGCCAGGGTCGCAATCGATGATGATGGGGCGCGGTTCGTGGGTCATGCGGGCTCTTGCGCTTCCTATTGTAGAACGGCTGTCTATGCTACATTTCCGAGCCGACCACCGGTCAGAAAGATAGCTAGAGATGTTCGTTCCTGAAACTTACGGCCTCGCCTTGTTCCTCATGATCCTCTGCATGATCTGCTGGGGGTCTTGGGCGAACACCTTCAAGCTCGCCGGTGACATTCGCTTCGAGCTGTTCTATTGGGATTACGCGCTGGGCGTTTTCATCATGGCGATCCTCCTGGCGCTGACCGCGGGGAGCTGGCACGGCGGGGACGACGCGTTCTTCAACAACCTCAGTCACGCGACGGGCCCGCGCATCGGTCTCGCTTTGATGGCGGGTACCATTTTCAACCTCGCCAACATCCTTCTGGTGGGCGCTATCGCGATCGCCGGCATGGCCATCGCTTTTCCGGTCGCTATCGGGGCCGCGCTCGTGATCGGCACCGTATTGACTTACTTCGTCGACCAGAGCGGCAATCCGACCTTGCTCTTCGCTGGAGTCGGTCTCGCGGTCGTCGCGGTCATCGCCGACAGCCTCGCCTACAAAGAGCTCTCCGGCGGGAAAGTCCAGGTCACGCGGAAGGGATTGTGGATCTCGGTCATTTCAGGGGTGTTGATGGGAAGCTGGTCGCCCTTGACGGCGGCGTCCATGAGCGCGGGAACGCTCTCCGGCCCGCCTTTGACTCCGTATACGAGCATGGTGATTTTTACCTTCGCGGTGGTCGTGTCGACATTCTTCTTCAACATTCACTTCATGCAGAAGCCACTCGTGGGAGAGCCCGTCTCGTTCGAGGGCTACCTAAAGGGAAAGCCGGGATGGCACGCTCTCGGGCTCGCAGGCGGGTTCATCTGGAGCATCGGCACCGCGAGCAATCTCATCGCGGGAAGCGAAGCCGGCTTCGCCGTGTCCTACGCGATGGGACAAAGTGCTCCCATGGTGGCGGCGCTTTGGGGGGTGCTCGTATGGAAGGAGTTCGCG
>JAJCXL010000343.1 GCA_029263435.1 Acidobacteriota bacterium
TCGGATCGTGGAGGAAGGCACCGGCACGATCATCGAAGAGGTCGACTCGTTGAAGAGCCTCGTCGACGAGTTCTCGCAGTTCGCGCGGATGCCCGCCGTCTCGACCGAGCCCTCGCAGCTCACCCCGATCGTGCAAGGCACCCTCGAGCTCTATGACGGGCTGTTCGACGGGCTCGTCATTTCTAGACGGCTTGCCGACGACCTCCCTGCGGTGCTCGTGGATCCGGAGCTCGTGAGAAGGGTTCTCATCAACATCATCGACAACGCCATCGAGGCCAGTGACGGGACCGGCGAGATCGTCGTAACGACTCGCGACGATCCCGAGCACGAGACGGTCCGCGTCGAGATCGCCGATCACGGTCCAGGGGTGGACCCACAGGACGAGGATAAGCTCTTCGCGCCGTATTACTCGACCAAACGTCGCGGAAGCGGCCTCGGGCTCGCCATCGTCAAACGCATCGTCGCTGAGCATCGGGGTCGGGTGTTCGTCGAGAAAAATGACCCTAGCGGAGCGCGCTTCGTGATTGAGTTTCCCGTCGCCTCCGCGTCCGGGCCCTCGACGCCTTCGCCCCGAGAATCGGTCGCGACGGAGCCCGCATGAGCGCGGAGCGTATTCTCGTCGTCGACGACGAAGCCGGCGTACGCTCTTCCCTCGCGGGCATCTTGGAGGACGAAGGCTACGTGGTCGAGACCGTTTCTTCCGCGGAAGGCGCGCTCGGCCGCGTCGATGCCGATCGTTTCGACTTGCTTCTGCTCGACATCTGGCTCCCCAAGATGGACGGGCTCGAAGCGTTGGCGAAGATTCGCGATCGCGACTTGGACACCCCAGTGATTATGATTTCGGGCCATGGCACCATCGAGACCGCCGTGAAGGCGATCCAGGCGGGGGCGACCGACTTCATCGAGAAGCCGCTCTCGTTGGAAAAGACCGTCATCGCCGTTAGAAACGCGTTGAGGCAGCGCAAGCTCGAACAAGAAAATCGCTTCCTCCGCGAACGGGTCGAGTCCAAGCAGGTCCTCATCGGCGCCAGTGAACTGATGCTGCAGCTGAAGCAGCAAATTGCGATCGCTGCGCCAACCCATGGCAGGGTGCTCATCTTCGGCGAGAACGGCACCGGCAAAGAGCTCGTGGCGCGCTCGCTGCACGCGCAGTCTCTACGAAGCAAAGGAGCTTTCGTCGAAGTGAACTGTGCGGCGATTCCCGAAGAGCTGATCGAAAACGAGCTCTTCGGTCACGTCAAAGGCGCTTTCACCGGCGCGGTGTCCGACAAGAAAGGCAAGTTTCTCGCGGCGGATGGGGGAACCCTATTCCTGGACGAGATTGGTGACATGAGCTTGAAGACGCAGGCGAAGGTGCTGCGGGTGCTTCAAGAGCAAAAGTTCGAGCCGGTGGGGAGCACCACTTCGATAGCGGTGGACTGTCGCGTCATCGCCGCGACGAACAAAGACCTCGCCGAGGAGATCCGCGCCGGAAATTTTAGAGAAGACCTCTTCTTTCGACTGAATGTCATCCCGTTCGAGATGCCGCCACTGCGTGAGCGCAAAGAAGATATTCCTCTCCTCGTGTCTCACTTCCTCGCTTCGTTTTGCGCCGAGTACGGCAAGAAAGCGAAAGAGACGAGCCCGGAAGCACTCGATAGACTGATGTCTTATGGATGGCCGGGTAACGTCCGTGAGCTGAAGAACGTGATCGAGCGATTGGTCATCATGGTGACCGGAGATGACATCGACCTCGCGGATCTACCGGTGGCTCTGTTGCCGACGGCCGACGACGCGTTCGAAGCGTTCACGGACTACCCGAGCCTGTCGAGCGCGCGAGAAGCTTTCGAGACGCATTTCATCCGGCGGAAATTGACCGCGAGCAAAGGGAACGTGTCCAAGACTGCGGAGTCGCTCGGCATCGAACGTTCTCACCTCTATCGAAAGATGAAGGCCTACGGGATCAAGTAGAGGCCGCGGCTGCGCTCGACATCCCTCCTGCTGTCCACTAGGTGCACCCGCGCGCCTCCATCCGCTCCTCGAGGATCCCGGGCGCTCGCTCGAGCTTCAGGATCTTCTCCATGTTCGTGAACGCGGCCGCGCGCGGGATGAGCCCGACGATCTCGGAGTGATGCACCGCCACCCCGAGCGGTGCCGCGACGTTCACGACCGCGCGATAGGCGTCTTCGATCGACGTCTTCCGAAAATCGATGAGATTCATCGACACCTGAGCGAGCTTTCGGTGGTGCAAGCTCAATCCGAGGGCCTGGAGCGCGGGTAGCCCGCCGCTCGAGGCGCGGATCTCACGCGCGATCGCCGCAGCGACGCGAACGTCGTTGGTGTCGAGCGCGACGTTGTAGGCGATGAGAAAGTCTCTGACCCCGACGACGGTGGCGCCGGCTTTCGGGTCGAGCCGAGCCGGTCCGAAGTCGGGCGTGAGCTCACCGTTGGCGAGACGCGTGGCGAGACCCGGGAGCCCGCCGCGACGCAGTCCTGCCAAGGAGGGCGCAGGATCGGATAGGGCGGCGTGACCATAGAGAAAGACCGGGATGTTGCCGTGCTCCGCCAAACGCTCTCCGATCGCGCGCGCGAAGCGGACCGCGTCGTCGCGATCGGTGGCACGCAGCGGTACGAGAGGCAGCACATCGAGAGCGCCGATGCGGGGGTGCTCTCCGTCATGGCGACGAAGATCGATCCGCCTCCACGCTTCTTCCGCGAGCCGCACGCTCTGCTCGACGACGGCTTCCGGGAGAAACACGGCGGTGAGAACGCTACGGTGATGGGAGGGGTCGATGTGTACGTCGAGCAGCCGCGCCCCTGGTGCGTCCGTGAACGTGTTTGCGAGGTTTCCCACCGCTGTCTCGTCACGACCCTCGCTCACGTTGGGAACGGCTTCAATCCATGGTCGGAGTGACTCTCCGCTCGT
>JAJCXL010000344.1 GCA_029263435.1 Acidobacteriota bacterium
GTCGGATAGTCGATACCGAGCTGCTCGAGGTAGGTGTCGTACTTCGTCGGGTCGAAATAGAACTTCTTCATCTCTTCCCGGTAAGTGTTCATGATGTTTTTGTTGAGCTCGATAGCCGGCATGTCTCCGTCCCGAATCAACGGTTTGTACTGGACCTCTTTCGTCTGCACATCGTTGAAATAGTTATGCGCTGCTTCGACACGCTCGGGGTCGAGCAGAAAATCGAGGGCCGTCATTGCCATCACTTTCGCGCCGGCCGTTGCTCCCTTATGCGCAATCGGCGTCGCCATCGCGACCGCGCTGGACCAGTGGTGTCCGCCCCCGCCGGTGGAAAAATTGGACGGAAAACCAAGGGTGACCGTCGGAACCGTCCAGGAGATGTCTCCGATGTCGTCCGAGCCACCGCCCGTACGCGGCTCGGGCGCCGGCCCGCGAAGCTCGCTGATCTCTTTTTTCAACCCTCGCACGCCGCCTCTCGGGCTCCCGGGGTTGGGGGTAAAGCCCATTTCGTCTTGAAGGGCCATCGCGAGCTTCTGATCGGCCTCGCTCCATTCCGGCATTCCCACCGTCTCGATGTTCTCGTACATCGTCTCGGCGATGACTTTGTTGAAATGGATAGGCCAAGCCGAGCCCAAGATGCGGGTCGTGACTTCGGTATCGGTCATCTTGGCCGCGGCCTTCGAAATCTTGTCGCCAATCTCGAACAATCGCGTGATGTTCTCGTAGTCGAGCTCGCGGTAGTAGTACCAGACCGAGGCCTGGGACGGGACGACGTTGGGCTGATCCCCACCGTTCGGAATCACGTAGTGAATCCGGTGCGGCAAACGTAGATGCTCCCGCCGATAGTTCCAAGCGAGGTTCATGAGCTCTACGGCATCGAGAGCACTTTTTCCGAGCCACGGGGCGCCGGCGCCATGTGCGGCTTTACCCTCGAAGGTGTACTCCACCGAGATCAGTCCGTTGCCTCCCGATTGCCCCCAACCCACACCCAGGTCGCTGCTGACGTGAGTAAAAAAGACCATATCCACGTCTTGGAAGAGCCCTTCGCGTACGAAATATGCTTTGGTGGCGAGCTGTTCCTCGGCAACGCCCGCCCACAACTTGATGGTGCCGGAGAGACCTTCGGCTTGCATCAGGTCTTTCAACACGAGTGCGGCGGTGACGTTCACCGCTTGGCCGGAATTGTGGCCTTCACCGTGACCGGGAGCGCCCTCGATGATCGGATCGTGATAAGCCACGCCGGGTTTTTGCGACGCTTTCGGAATCCCGTCGATATCGGAGCCGAAGGCGATGACGGGCTTTCCCGATCCCCAGCTCGCCATCCAAGCGGTCGGGATACCGGCGACTCCTTGGTCGACGGTGAAGCCGTTGTCTTCGAGGATGCCGGTCACGTAGCGTGAGGTCTCGAACTCTTGAAAGCCCAGCTCGCCGAAGGAGAAGATGCTATCGACCATGACCTGCGTGAGCTTCGCCCGGCCCTGCACCGCTTCGAGCGCTTGCTTCTTGAGAGCGGCGGCTCGGGCACTGGTCTCAGGCGACTGGGCGCCGGCTTGGCCAGCGAGGGTAACGATACCAATGAGCGCGATGACTACGAAGCGCATGATGTTCTCCTTCAATCGAAACGAAACGACGCCGCTGACAAGGCAAGCCTGGCAGAGCCCGTGAAATGCGTAAAGACACACACGACCTGTCCGCCATAGGCGTCGATGCCGAGATAGTCGCCAAAGAATACATCCGTAGAGGTTTCGAACGCATCTATGGCAATAGGGAAGCTTTCAAAAGAAGAACCGCCGTCGGTGCTTCGCGCGAGGCTCAAGCCGGTCCACGTCCCTTTGCGTCCGGCGCGGTCGTAAAACGCGACGTAGACCGCACCGTCCACCGGGTCGACCGCCATCCAAGAGAAAAACTGCGCCGCGCCGTTGCCGGTCCGATCTTGATTCACCCGCGTCGGCGCTGACCAACTCTCTCCGCCATCGGGAGAGCTCATGACGAAGACATCCAAGTCGCCGTTGCGCTCGTCGACCCAGTTAACGTAGAGAGTGCCGCGTCTTTCGCCATCGCTTTCGTCCACCCCGGTCACCGGCATGCCGTTCGCGCGACCGATCCCATCGACCTCGACATCCCACCCTCCGGGATGCGACGCGATGACGCGGTCCTTCCCAAAAGTAAGTCCACCGTCGACGGACTTATCGAGCACGAGCCCCTCGGGTCCGGACCAAACGAGATAGATCTCGCCTTCGACGCCTACGGCCGGCACGACGCCTTCGAGAGTGCCGTCACTGTCCACTGCGTCTCCTGCGCGGTCGGAGACCCGGATCGGCATGGCGAAGCTCCGTCCCTCGTCCTCGGACAGAGTGAAATAAATGTGGCTCGTCTCTTCCGGATCGAATGAGCCGTATCTCGAAAATCGCGTCCACGCGATAAAGAGGCGGCCGTCAGCACCGGCCGCGATAAAAGGCTTGTCCTCGAACGGCAGAACCGAGTTCAGATGGTCGATGACCCGCGTGGGCTCGCTCCACGTGCGGCCGCCGTCGAGTGAGCGGTTGACGAAGATGCCGTTGGCCGCGCCGACCGGTCGCTCCTGACGGAGGCCGGAGAACGAGATATAGGACCAGTAAGCCCTCCCTGAAGTGTCGAATACCACTGCGTCGTCGCCTTGGGTGCGCCCGTGCCGGTTCGGCCCTGACACGCTCGTCCAGGTCGAGCCGGCATCGAAGCTGACATAAGCAAAGTTGGTCGTGGGTCCTCGGCTCTGAAGTGACACCGCCACGACGTTGTTTGGGTTTAGGGGATTGATCGCGACGGAGACCTCGCTCGGAGACGCGGCGTCCGGCGGCGTCACCCGAGACACTCGATGGGTTTGCGCATGGAGTCCTGCCGCGCTGAGGAACGCTTGGAGCAAAGCTGCAAGAAATGGCGTTGTGTAGCGCATAGAGTCCGCGGATCGTAGCAGACCCCGACTCGTCAGAGTGGGCGAAAGTAGCAGACCCCCTTACCGTCGCGAGTGGCTACTCGTAGAAAAACGGACTCGACCACGCGGCCCCGCCGTCTTGCTGGACGACGCGCACATAAACGTAGTCTCCCGGCCCGAGAGGCTCGAGTGGGATCGTCTCCGACCATTCCATTCTTCCTTCTCCGCGCAAGGAGAGGATCGGCCGCCCCCGACGGATGATGTCCGCGCGGTCGATAGGCGCGGTTCCAGCCACCGAAAAACGGAGACCCTCCGTCAGCCAGACCCGTAGCCAAATCCGAGGTCCGTTCGTGGCGTAGACGCTGCGGTTCCTGAGGGCCTCGAGCACTCCACTTCGGGTCAGATCTTCGGTGAAAATCGCTGCGAGGCCGCCACTCGGAGCGCCCAGGTGCGCGAGTCCCGGGTGTCCGTCGTGACCATCGCCGCTGCCGATGAATCCGAACTGCATCCCGCGATCGAGAACATCTCTCACGAAATTGCCGGCCACCGGACTGTAGATTGGCGTCGGAGCATCTGCGGCCTCGCTCGCGCCGTGCACGGAGACGACTTCGGTGACGGGCTCGATCCGCGGATCCGGAACGAAGGTCCAGTTCGTGGAAACGGGTCCGCCGGCCGAGTGATGCGCGACCGTCAAAGCATCTTCTCCCTCGAGGGCTTTCCACAACCGCGCGGGCGTCTCGTAGGCCTCATCCACCGAGCTCAACACTTCCCCTCCGCTCTCGTCGAAGTACAACACGTGCCGATGGCCGTGAATCCAGCTCGTCCACTCGTAGCCGAGCACGGTCACGAACCGGCCCGGATCATGAAAGCGCTCGGCGGCTTCGCGAATCGCACGCCACATCTCCGGTGTTTGGTCGAGAAACCGGACCCCCCAGTGGTCGTGGTCGGTGAGCGAGACGACGTCGAGCGCGGCGACATCTCGTGCGTACCAGAAATAGTCTTCCGGTGACCCGCTTCCATCCGAGAACTGGGAATGGCCGTGCAAGTCACCCCACGCGATTCGAGGGATTTCTTCGCGAACGACCATCGGATTGCTCGTCCCCTCGAGCTCTGCCGCCGACGCTTCGAACCGGTAGACGCCTGGCCGAGCGAGGGTCAGCTCCAATCGCGCGACGCCTCGGTCGTCGAGGGCCACGATCTCCGACAGCTCGGAGAGACCGGCCGAGGACAACCGTACAGGAACATCCCATCCCATGCCCGCGTTTCCCAAGGCATCCACCGCGGCTACGGTGAGAGAAACCGTTTCTCCCGGGCGCGCGGTGCTGGGGGCTGTCACGATGAGCCTTGCGGCTGCGCCCGCGACGACATCGATGCGGGGCACGTCTTCCAGCCACGCGCGAACACCGTCACCGTCTCCGTCCACCGCGATCCAGATCGGCGCTCCAGACTCCGCGTAGCGATCGACTCTAGCGCCGAGGGGGCCCGCGCCGTAGACGATCCGCACGCGGTCTCCTTCCTGGAGCACGCCTTTCGCGAGGCGCACCTGGAGGAACTCCCGAGCGGGGACGCTGAGGTCCAACTCGACGGCCGGAGATGCTGTGCTCACCTCCGTGTAGCCCGGAGCGTCGGGGCGATCCATCTGTGGAGGATCCCACCCCCAAAACGGTGAGGGCTGAAGGATGAGGACGCCGCCTTCGGCGATCCCCAACGGACCCGCTTCATAAAGGATCTCGAATCGACGGCGCTCACCAACGACGACCGATACCGCGTCGGCTCCGTCGAGCCACGCGCGTCCGCCGCCATCCGCGGGATGGCGTAGCACCGAGAGGTCCGCGACGAGCGCGTCGCGCGTTTCCACCTTCGCGTCCGCGGAAAAACTCTGAGGCTCCTCGACCGAACAGGACGCGCAAAGGGCTGCCACCCACAAGCCACCGAAGCGCATGTTCACGTATGATACGCCATGGTGATTCTGCTTCTCCTGGCTGCTCTTTCCACGAGCTCCACGAGCGACGAGCTCTCCTTGCTCGTGTTCAGCAAGACCGTGGAGTACCGCCACGAAGCGATCCCGGAAGGCATCGAAGCGCTACGAGAGCTGGGTGCGCGCCGCGGTTGGCGGGTGGATGCCACTGAGGACGCGGGGCGATTCACCACCGAAGTCCTCGAAGGCTACGATGTCGTCGTCTTCTTGATGACCACCGGAGACGTGCTCGACCCAGAGCAGCAAGAGGCGTTCGAGAGCTTCGTCGGGGCAGGCAAAGGCTATGTCGGCATCCACGCAGCCGCTGATACGGAGTACGACTGGCCGTGGTACGGAGAGCTCGTCGGCGCTTATTTCGTCTCTCACCCCGAGATCCAAGTCGCGACCTATGACATCGAAGATCGCACGCATCCCGCGACGGCCGGCCTTCCGAAGCAGTGGCGGCGGGTGGACGAGCACTACAACTTCAACCGGAATCCACGGCCGAGCGTTCATGTCGTCATGTCTCTCGACGAGTCGAGCTATACGGTCGAGGCAGACGCGATGGGCGACCACCCCGTCGCGTGGTATCACGAGCACGAAGGGGGGCGAGCGTTCTACACCGCGCTCGGCCACACGAAAGCGGCCTACAGCGATCCGCTGTTCCGAAGGCACCTCGAAGGTGCCGTTACTTGGGCGGGAGGCTCGGCGGCGCGGTAGGCAGAAACGGAAACGCTTCCAGTCCGGCTCGAGCGCGATCTTTAAACCATTGGTTCCCGACGCCCGTGAGCTCTTGCTTGCCGCCGACGAAAGTGTTGCCGAGCATCACGGGCTCGAAGATGTCGCGCCCCGCGTTAAAGAAGGTATACCTCCCGGGTCGGTCGATCAGGATCAGATTGTTCTCGATGACGACGTGATTGAGCTCGTGGTCGAGCCCGTCTCCACGACCCCGTTCGAGCCCCACCGCGATGATGTCACGATTGACGCTCAGCATGCCCTCTTGGAGCACGTTGCCTCGAATCTCGATCTGGCCGCCGTTCGGAATATCGATGAGACGACTGTCGCTTTCCGACATCGAAGCGATGACGCTGTCCTCGATGGTGGTTCGCTTCGCCCGAGACTTGACTTCGTGGGCTTCGCCGACAGCGCTGAGAACGCGCGTCCGTCGCAGGATGAACTCCTCGACCGCCCCCACATAGATGGGATGCGATTGGCCCCCGTCGTCATTGAATCCGCCGAGGCGCTCGAACAGACTGTCTTCGATCACGACTCGGCCGGCACGCCAATGCGTGAGGATGCCACATTCGGCGTCATGAAAATGCACCCGTCGCAACGTGACGTTTCGCCCCTCGGCGCGGATGCAGGCGCCGTTTCCATCGGGCACGACGATATGGGAGCACCGAAGTCCTTCGATGACGGCGTCATTGCCAACGATGACGATGGCAGCTTTTCCTTCCCACGCCTTGCCGAACAGATGAACCCCCTCGGCGGAGATCGTCACCCCGTGCGCTCCCAAGATACCGCCGTCGCGATAGGACCCAGGCACGATCCAAATCGTCTGGCCGTCCTTGACGACCTTGAGAGAGTCCTCCACCGATCGGTAGCAGTCGTTGCCGATACACGCCACCGCGCCCGGCGGGAGCTGCTCCGGCTGAGCCTCGGCGCGAACGCCGCACAGGAGACCGCACAGCGAGATCAAAGCGGTGAGCAGAAGATGACCCGGGAAGTATCGCAACCATCTCATTGTCGAGCATGGTGACGAAGGCGTCAAGACGCGCTCTAGCGGATGGACTCCATTGTCAGAAACGATATCGGTAGCCGAAGCCAGACGCCTGGCGCTCGCCCGCGCCGGGCTTCTCCGCCCGGAGCTCACGGGGCTTCCGCGTAAGGCGGCCGCGGCACCGAGACGCGCGTGTTACGACGTGATCCGTCGCTTCGGCTACCTTCAGCTGGACACCATTGCGATAGCGGGTGCGCGCAGCCATAGCCTCGTCCTGCTGTCACGGCTAGAGGCGCTCGACCCGGGGCTCCCCGAGACCCTACTTCGGCCACGGGCACCGCTGTTCGAGTACTGGGGCCACGAAGCCAGTTGGATCCCGATGGAGCTCTACCCCGCTTTCGAGTTCCGGCGTCAGGAGTTCAAACGAAACGATCCTTGGTGGGGGCCGGTGCTTCGCGAGAATCGATCCCTCGCGCGCAAGATCCTCAAACGAGCGAGGGACGAGGGTCCGGTGCGAACCGCGGACCTCGAAGACAAAACGGAGCGCGACGATTGGGGCTACACGCGGTCGAAACGGGTGCTTCGAAGCCTTTGGAAAGCGGGAGAGCTCGCGGTCGTAAGACGGAGAGAATTTCAGCCCGAGTACGACTTGAGCGAGCGCGTCATCCCGGCCAAGTACCGGAGCCGACCTCTACCCGAGCAAGAGGGGATGAAAGCACTCTTGCTACGAGCGCTCGCGGGACACGGCTGGGCCGAGCGAAGGACGCTCGCGGCCACCTGGCGTCTGAAGAATCGACGAGAACAGATCGAGACCTACCTCGAAGAGCTTCGAGAAGACGGATGCGTCGTCCCTTGCGCGTTGAGTGGACGCAAAGGTTGGGTCCGTCCCTCCGATCT
Source organism: Acidobacteriota bacterium (assembly GCA_029263435.1). Classification (GTDB taxonomy): domain Bacteria; phylum Acidobacteriota; class Vicinamibacteria; order Marinacidobacterales; family SMYC01; genus JAJCXL01. The sequence continues at coordinate 7,486 of JAJCXL010000344.1, forward strand.
CGCTTCGATCGCGAGCTTGAAGCGCGCTCGTCCGAATGCTGCGCGCGGGACTCTCCTCTCTCCTTTCGATCCCGTCCTGTGGGATCGCGAGCGGGTGAGATTACTGTTCGACTTCGACCAAGTGCTCGAGATCTTCAAACCGCAGTCCCAACGGGTTTACGGCTACTACGCGATGCCGGTGCTCGCCGGAGACCGCCTGGTCGCGCGGTGCGATATCAAGGCCGAGACGTCGGCCCGACGATTGCGGGTGTTGGCCATCCACGACGAGACGGACGAGCGCAGCCCCGCAGTGCGAAACGCGCTCGAACGCCATGCCGCCGCGCTGGGTCTCGCTCTCGATTTGGGGTGACGTCAGCGCGTGCGCTAACATCTCTTCGTCACGATGGGAGCAAGAAGGAGAGTCGCCGCATGGCCCTCGAATATCGATCCGCGTTCGCGCTCGTCTTGTTTCTCGCTGCCTCCCCCCACCTGAGCGCCGATTGGCCGCAATGGCGCGGCGCTCAAAGAGACGGCAAATCCACCGATGAGAATTTGCTCGAGCAATGGCCCGCCGAAGGCCCGCCTCTAGAGTGGACCGCATCGGGCATCGGTCGTGGGTTCTCGACCGTGTCCGCAACCTCTGAGCGTCTCTTCACGATGGGCGATTTCGACGACAGCCAGTTCGCGGTGGCCATCGACCGCGCGAACGGTGACCTGTTGTGGAAGACGCGGATCGGTCCGAGCTGGGCCGATAGCAACCTCTATCCGGGGTCTCGTTCCACGCCGACCACCGATGGCGACCGGGTCTACGCACTCGGGACCGAGGGAACCCTCAAGTGCCTGCGGCAAGACACCGGAGAGACGATCTGGCAACGAGGACTCATCGAGGACTTCGGCGGATTCGTGATGATGGCGCGCGCCGGCGTGAACTGGCGCTACGCCGAGTCACCACTCGTGGACGGCGATTGGATCGTCGTTACACCCGGCTCGCCCGAGGCCGCGATGGTCGCACTCGACAAGCTCACGGGCGAAGAGGTCTGGCGAGCGACGATGCCTACAGTCGGCGACCAAGGAGACGACGGCGCCGGCTACTCTTCCATCGTGATCTCACACGGCGCGGGAGTGAAGCAATACGTCCAGATGATGGGCCGAGGCCTCGCCGGATTCAGGGCGGAGGACGGCGTGTTCCTGTGGGGCTACAACGCGATTGCCAACGACGTCGCCAACATCGCGACTCCGATCGTGAGCGGCGACTACGTGTTCGGATCGACCGGTTATCAAACCGGCGCGGTCTTGCTCGAGCTCGTGCGGTCCGATGACGGCGTCCGCGCCGAAGAGCGCTACTTCCTCGCGGGCGATAGCTTCCAGAATCACCACGGAGGCATCGTCCTCCATAACGGCTATCTCTATACCGGGACCGGGCACAATCAAGGATTTCCGCTCGCCGCTAGACTCGACACCGGCGAAGTCGCGTGGGGTCCGGTCCGAAACGCCGGCCGGAACTCCGCCGCGATCGCCTTCGCCGACGGCAAGCTCTACTTCAGATATCAGAACGGGCTAGTGGTTCTGATCGACGCAAGCCCGGAAGGCTATCAGGAGCGCGGCTCGTTCGAGATCGAAGGCGTCGACGGACCGAGCTGGCCTCATCCGGTGGTCGACGGAGGTCGCCTCTACCTCCGCGAGCACGACCGGTTGTACAGCTACGACGTCCGCGCTCAGTGACGTAAGAGCCCAAAGGACGCGGCGCATCGCCCGGGCGCCTCGAAACGAACGGCGGCTCTCTGCCGCAGTTACTCCACCGGAACCAAACGCTTCAGCTCCTCATGCCAGTTGAGCACGACTTTCAGCTCGCGAAACCCGGCGGGGTCACCGAGGAGCATGAGGAAGCGCTCTCCATCAGGCGTGATGTCGTAGGTCCCGTGACCCAGCGCGGTCGGTGCCTCGAGCACCGCTTCAGGCGGCGAAGCTTCGAAATCAGGCGCGAGCGCGACACCGACGCGCATCAGATGCCCCTGGCTTCGGTAAAAGAGCTCCCGCCCGGAGGGAGACCAGACCGCGTCCCGACCTCCGCCAGACGAGATCAGCCATTTGCGAGCACCTTCGGGAAAGTCGCGAACATAGACCTCCAATTGTCCCGACTCGTCCGAGTCGTACGCGACGAACCTCCCATCGGGCGAGAAGCGCCCGTTGCGCTCGACCGCATTGGTCACGAGAAAGGGCGTCGTCACTCCTTCGGGATTCAGCGTCCAGAGATCGGCATTGGAATCGGGGTGGATCTCGCTATAGAGAAGCGTACGTCCGTCCGGATGCCACGAGCTCGGCACCTGCGCCTGATCGCCCTCGAGCAAGCGCGTAGGCGCACGCCCTCCGTCCGCCGGCACCAAGAAGAGCTGCTCGAGGCCTTCGAACATATCGAAGACCGCGAGCTCGTCGCTGCCGGGCCGCCACATCGGGAAGATGCCGCCTGGACGGTGGGTCGTGCCTCGTTCGAGGTCGAGGACATGGCCTCCTACAGCGGCCCTCTTGCCGTCGAGAGACAGCCGCACGTGGCCCGAATTGTCCCAATCGAGCCAGCGGACCGGCTCCGAGGAGCCATCGCGATCCACCCACGTGAGTCGGCTCATCGGGGACGTCGCATAGACGAGAGCCCCGGAGTCGGACACCGCCATGAAGCGCGCCCCGCCTCCCGCGCTTCTATGGGCATCCAGTCCGAGCGCGACCGCGGGTCCGGTGACCTCTCCGCGTCGGATATCGAACGGCGCCGCATAGACACCCTCGGCGCTGCCATAGACGAGGTGGCCACTGGGCGCCACGATCGCATAGCGCGCGCCTTCGACCAAGATCCTCGACGGTCCCGACGTTTCGTTCGCGATGGCGATCACGAAGGAAAAGCCGACATCACGTCGGACCGTGTAGAGGAGGTGGTCGCCAAACGCGTGAGGCCAAATGTGCCCGAGCTCGTTCGCGGACGCGTCGACCGACGTGATCGGGGCCGGCTCGCCCCCCTCAGCGGAGACGCGATGGAGTCCTGACTTTTCGCCCGACGTGAAGACGATGGCGTCGTTCGACCACGTGCCGCCGACCGGCTCGCCGAAGACGTCACAGATTGCGATCGGGACCCGATTGTCGAGAGCGACTTTCCAGAGCCGATTATTCGCGAAGTAGCCCAGCCACTCACCATCGGGGGAGAAGAAAGGGCTCAGCGCCCCATCGGTGTCGTCGATGGCCTCAGGGCTCCTTTCGTCGAGCACGCGCATGTAGAGGCGCCGCACCCCGGACTCGGTCGCGGTGTACGCAAGGGTGCGGCCGTCCGGAGCGATGGCGAACGGCGGCGCGCGACGGGCGAGACCGATGAACAGCTCCTGCTCCCGCGGCAAGTTGACGGAGAACCGAGAAACGGACCCGCCGCCCGCGTTTCGGGCCGCCGGCTTCAGACCCCACGCCAGGATGCCCGCGACGAGAGCGGCGAGACCGGCGAGGACATAGCTCGGGCGGGAGGCGGGAGGACGCAGCTCCTCGGCAACGTCGTCGTTCCAATCGAGGAGCGCGTCGCCGATATCGCGGAGCCGCTTCGAACGATCCTTCTCCAGGCAGCGACGCAGCAGCTTTCGCAGCCAGGCAGGCGTTTCGCTCGGGAGCCGGCTCCAGTCGGGCGTGGATTTGATGACGGAAGCGAGCGTCTCGGAGACGTCCGCGCTGGCGAACGCGCTCCGGCCCGTGAGCATCTCGTAGAGCACGACACCGAACGCCCAGACGTCGGTCCGCTTGTCGACGCGCTTGCCTTTTGCTTGCTCCGGGCTCATGTAGGCCGCGGTTCCCAGGATGACGCCAAGCTCGGTCCCTTGCCGGGTCAGCGTGGGCGATTGCGATAGCTCGGAGTCGATGCCATCCGCGCCATCGGCTTCGAGCGCTTTCGCCAGTCCGTAGTCGAGGACTTTGACGATGCTGTCCTCCTTGATCTTGATGTTCGCAGGCTTCAGGTCCCGATGAATGACACCGGCCTCGTGACCCGCTTCAAGCGCCTCCGCGATCTGCTTCGCGATGGCGAGAGCTTCGTCGACTTCGATCGGGCCCTGCTGAATCCTATCGGCGAGTGTCGGGCCTTCGACGAGCTCGAGCACCAGAGCTTTCGCGCCGTCGGCGGCATCCTCAATTCCAAAGATGCTCGCGATGTTCGGGTGGTTCAACGACGCGAGGAGCTTTGCTTCCCGCTCGAACCGCGCCAGTCGCTCCTCATCGCCGGCGAACTCTTCGGGGAGCACTTTGATCGCGACGTCGCGGTCGAGCTTCGTATCGCGGGCGCGGTAGACCTCGCCCATTCCGCCTTTGCCGATGGGCTCTTGCAGTTCGTAGTGCGCAAGCTTCGAACCGGGTGCCAGGGTCATTTCAGAACGTCAGCCTACCAGAAACCCGAGCCGAGCAAGCGCGCTCACCCGGCGTTGAACGCCACATCGCTGGTCGAGCGTCGTGTCCCGGGGCGCGTCACCGCCCGCCTCAAGGGATCAAGGGACGGAGCTAGTCGACGTCGAGCCGCGCGAGAGCGAGACGGGTGCCGCCGATCACTAGAGTCGGAAGGACCAGCAGGTTGGCGATCGGTACGACGAGCGCGACCATGCTCGCGAAGCCGAAGCCGAGGCTCTCGAAGCGATAGCGACGATGCCACTGGCGCCGGGTATCGAAATCCAATCCGCGACGCCCGAGCGTCGGGTCGGTCTGCTGAAACGCGACAGTGTGGCCCGCCCACAGGAGTGCGAGGCCGGGACCGACGATAGGGACGAGAGCGAGGATCGGAATCAACGGCGCCCGCACGAGGAAGTAGAGCGCCCCCCGGAAGAACTGGGAGACCTCCCACCGAAAGCCTCGGCTCGCCTCCTCGACCGAACCACGAACGTCCTGCTCCACGCGCTTGGAGAGGAGATCCTGGAACGGCGCGGTGAGCACCAGCGAGAGGCCGAGCCCGGCCGCAACGCCCGCCAGCAGCATCGCGATCCGAGCGCCAAGCCTCCAGAGCGAGCGTAGCCCGCCCTCGCCCTCGACGAGCCGGTCCGCGACGGAAGGGCCAAAGACGAACCCCGCCACGAGGCCGGCGCCTACGAGTAACACCATCGCGGCCACGGGAAGCAACGACATGGGCCACAGAGACGGGCGTCGTAGAAGATAGACGAAGCTCGACGGAACGTACCAAATGCCGCTCAGGAACCGGCTCAGAGCGAGATAACGAAGACGAGACGCCAGCTTCCGAGACATCTCGGTGATTCTCACCCGGCTCGGTGCGTGTAGGCGCGCACGAGCCACGACATCGCGGCGCCGCACAGGACCAGCGGCACGACGACAGGCGGCCAGGCCGGGAACCCGGGCCAGTAGAGGGCGGCCAATCGTTCGGGCTCGGCCGCAAACGCCTGGAGCAGGCCGACATAGATCCAATACCACGGACACCAGAACACGAGCGCTTGCCAGGGAAGCGGCGCGATGAAGAGGATCGCGGGCAACATGCCCGTCGCGCTCACGAACTTGCTCAACGCCATGCCTTCGATCTTGTTCGCTGCGAAGGCGCCGAGAATCAACATCACGAGCGGGGCCGCGAGCGAGCTCACGATGAGCATCATCAACAACAGTGGCCAATTAGCGACCGGATACCCATAGATCCAAAGCGCCACCAAGCCCACGAGAAACGAAAGCCCGGTCGCGGTGGCCGCGAGGTAGCCGAACACGGCCGTGCCGCTCACCGGAAGCACCCGCAGCAAGAGCCAGGTGCCTTGCTCGCGCTCTTCGATGAGCGCGAAGCCCATCAGCGTTCCGAGGATCATCGCGCCCATCGGCGGGATCGTCGGCGCCAAGTACAGTCCGAGATCCGGGATCCCGAGAAGCGGAACCGCGACACGAGCAGCCAGTGCCAGTATCCATGTGTAGAAGACCAGCATGACCATAAACCGATCTCGATAGACACTCTTGACGTCCTTGCGGGCGAGTGCAGAGATCGAGCTCAATCGAGCACCTCGGACCGCACCGCCCCATAGAGGGCGATGGCGGCGAACACCAGCAATTGGGTGACGAGGAGTACGTAGGTCGACAGCTGGGGCGTCTCGGACACCAAGTTCGCGAACGAGTAGAGTGCCGCATCCCAGGGAAGCCAGGCGAATGTATAGCGCGGCACGAGATCGAAGAACGATAGAAACGGCAGCGAGAAAAAAGTGACCGCAGGAACCGCGCCCATCAAGAAGCGCGTGAACTCGCTGTAGCGCGACGCCAGGATGAGACCGACGGAGCCCGATAGGACCGTCGTTGCGAGCAGCGGGAGCGTCAGCCACAGGACCCGAGGATCGATCCCCATGATTCCCGCGAAGACGAGCAAGCCGGCAGCCACGGCCAGGACCCCGGAGGCGAGCACCATTGCCGCGACGCGCTCGATGCTCCTCAACGGCGTCACGGCCAAGGCGAGAGAACTTCTTTCGTTTCGCGCGAGATAGCTTTGCGCCGCGACCATGAACACACCCATCGTGCCGTACTCGCCAAGAAAGAGCGCCGGAACGAGGAACGAGCGCCACGACGCCGGCACGAACAGACGGACCACGAGGATGGTGAAGAGCGCGAGTCCGAAATAGACGTGCACGAAGCCCGACCGGTACTGGACTTGGAGAAAAAGCCGCGTCGCTCGCACGAGGCGGTGGATCAAGATGGGCGCTCCGGCTCGGACAACGCGCGCCCGGTGGTTCTCAAGAAGACATCCTCGAGCGTCGGCTCTTGCGTGTGAATCGTCTCGATGTCGTGATCGCGGACGAAGTCGACGAACGCTTGCTTGTCCTTCGGATCGCTGAGGTCGAAGCCCCGATGCTCGGTCGATTCATTGACAAGCGTCTCGACCTCTACCCGGTGGTTCCGGTGCTCGAGCTTCAGCCGGCGAGGGGTGTCCACGACGAGGACGTGTCCGTCCACGAGAAACGCGACCCGATCGCACAGCTCATCGGCGACCGTCATGTCGTGCGTCGTGAGAAAGACGCTCGTCCCTTCATCCGCCTTCTCACGAATCAGCCTGCGGATCATCACTGCATGATGCGGGTCTTGCCCGGTCGTGGGCTCGTCCAGAAACCACAGGCGTGGGCGATTCAGCAGTGAGCGCGTCAACGTAAGACGCATCTTCATACCCTTCGACCACTGCGACACCGGACGTGAATCGCCGACCGGCAAATCGAGCCGCGCGAGCGCCTCTCGAGGCTCATCGGTGGGGATATCGAAGAAGTCTCGGTAGAACCCGAGGTTCTCTTCGGCGGTGAGCTTCTCGTACAAGTTGGGAAACTCGAAGCAGACGCCAATCTCGTTGAAGTAGTCGCTGCCGTGGCGTCGCACGTCGCGACCGAAAACCTCGACCCGGCCTTCGTACCCCTGGAGAATCTTGGTCAGGACTTTCTGCGTCGTGCTCTTACCGGAGCCGTTCGGTCCGAGGAAGCCAAAGACTTCCCCTTCACCCACACTGAACCCGAGGTCATCGATGGCGGGCTTCGCGGCGCCCGGATAGGTGAACCGAAGGTCACACGCTTCGACGATCATCCACCCGCTAGTCTAGTAGACCTGCCGGTGGGGAGACAGGGAAATGAACGCCGGATGAAAGCCGACTGAAAGCTGATGAGCGCCAGCCGAAGCCGCGTCCCAGCCCGAACGACCGTCTTGGTTAGTCGGCCCGGGTCGCTTGAATCGGATCGACGCGCGTCGCGCGCATCGCCGGCACGAGACTTCCGGCGAGCGTCATCGCGATAGCCCATCCGGCCGCGACCAAATAGGTCATGGCGTCATCCGGCGGGACTCCCGCCAGAAGAGCGACCATCGTGCGAGCACTAAGGTAGCCGGCGACGACGCCAACGGCGCAGCCGACGAGCGCGAGCACTACGCCTTCTCGCATCACCATCGACAAGATCGCGCTCGACCGGGCGCCGAGCGCGATCCGGACACCGATCTCCGTGCGTCTCTGAGCGACCCCGAACGCCAGCAGACCGTAAATCCCAATGGCGGAAAGAAACATGGATAGCGACGCGAACCCGACGAGCACCGCGATCTGAGTCGAACGCGACGCCGTCTCCGCACTCACGACGTCCGCGAGGGTGCGCACGACCGCAACCGGAACGTCCGGATCCGCACCTCTCACCGCGTCACGGACGACGGAGGCAAGGGCGTTCAGGTCCTGCTCAGGCGCGGCCCGGACGACGAGCTCTCGAGGCATGTAAAAAGCCAGGCCCCCGTCCGGCACCTGCTGGTGCGGGAGGTAGACTTGAGGCTCGCTCTCGCGCTCCAGCCCTCGCACCCGAATGTCGGACACGACGCCCACGACCTCGCGCTCACGAAACGCGAATTGAAACCTGCGACCGAGAGGGATCTCTCCGGGCCAGTAGCGCTTGGCGAACGAAGCACTGACCACCGCCACGTCCGGAGCCTCTTCCGTGTCTCCGCTCTCGAAATCTCTACCGTGAAGAAGCGCTACCGCCATCGTCGAGAAAAATCTGGGCGTCACGAACCGGAGGCTCGCGGTCTCGAGTGCGGAGTCCTCATCGCTCGAGCCGGCCGGCTCGACCGGCCAAATCCCTCCCCGCATCACCATCGGAAGGAAGCTCACATAAGCCGCGTCGACGACGCCGTTCGATCGGCGGATCTCGGCGAGCACGCGGTCGTAGAAAGCCGCACGCTTGGCGGTCTCGCCATGCCGCGCGGCGGAGAGAGGCGTGTTGAACGCGACGACGCCTTCGGTCTCGAATCCTGGATCGATATTCTGCACTCTCACGAGCGCCTGCACGAGTAGCCCCGAGCCGACGAGAAGGACGATCGTCGCCGCGACTTGCACGACGACGAGAGCCCGGCGCAGCGCGCGCTTGCGGCCGCTGACCCCCGCGCGTATCCCGTCGCGCAGGCCGCTCAAGTCCGTCGAGCCGTTCCCGAACAGCGCGGGCAACACCCCTGACGCGACAGAGATGAGAATCGTGGCAGCCACAGCGAATGCGAGAACCCGGGAATCGAGCACGCTCGCCTCTCCCATCGGAAGGGATACCGGGACGAGCCGAGACAGGAGCGGTACCGCGACCGCCGCCAGCACCACGGCGAGCCCACCGCCCATCGTCGAGAGCAACATCGTCTCGGTCGTGAGCTGGCGGACCAGGCGCTCGCGTCCGCCCCCGAGCGCCGTTCGCACCATGAGCTCCGGCTCACGCGTGACCCCTCGGGTCAAGAACAGGTTCATGAGGTTGGTGCACGCGATGAGCAAAACGCAAAGGGCCGCTCCGGACAGAGCGAGGACGAGCATTCGGCTACGCCAGGTCACGGCATCACGCAGAGAGACGACGGTCGCACGGGTATTCTTGTTCGCCTCCGGATACGCGCGTTCCAGCCGCTCGGTGACGACCTCCATCTCCGCCCGCGCCTGGTCGAGGGAAACTCCCGGTGCGAGCTTGGCGAGGACGTGGAGATAGTTGTCGTTGCGGTCCTCGAAGTCTTCGGCGGCAAAGCGTTTCGGCACCCAATAGGCCGCGCCGCGGTTGGGGAACACGAAGTCTCTGGGCATCACGCCGACGACGGTGTGGAGCGTCCCGTCGAGGCGGAGCTGCTCTCCAACGACCCCGAGATCGCCGCCGAACAGACCCTGCCAGAGCCCAAAGCCCAAAACGATGGTATCCGGCGCATTCTCCGCGGCATCTTCCTCGCGAAGCGTGCGTCCAACGAGAGGCTCGGCACTCAGAATCTCGAAAACTTCGGGCCCCATCGCGTAGCCCTCTAGCCGGACAGGGTCTCCGCGGTCGAGCAGATTCATGGGGTGGGCGTGAAACGGCGCCATGGACTCGAAGACAGTGCTCGCCTCGCGCCAGTCGCGATAGTTCGCGGGGGACGGTTCGAGTCGATTGTACTGAGGGACGTTCTCCCAAAGTTTCACGAGCCGGTCGGGGTCTGAAAACGGAAGGGGTCGCACCAGAACGTGATCAGTAATCGAGAACACGGCAGTGGTAGCACCCACGCCAACGGCGATGACGGAGATGACGGTGATCGCGAAGCCGGGTGCACGAGCGAGCGAGCGTCGCCAGTAGCTCACGTCCTGGCTGAGAACATCCCATTGAGCCGCGGCAGCGTTGAGGAGGGTGTCGGGGATGATTTCGGCCCAAATCCAAGCCGTCGACAAAAGGCCGGCGCGCTCGCGCCACCGCCCTTGAAAAACCCGTTCCATTTCATCGCCGTACTCCGCACGAAACGCCCGCGGAAAGAGACGCAACAAGAACTTGTACAGACCGAGCGCCATCGTCGTCAGCCCCCCTCGGACGTGAGCCCTTGCGCCCGCGCCATGCGCACGAGCCCCGAAAGACGCGCGAGCTCGGCCGTGGCCACGGCTCTTCCCAGTGGCCGGATCCGGTAGTACCGT
>JAJCXL010000345.1 GCA_029263435.1 Acidobacteriota bacterium
GCCGCGCGCATCGCCGGCAAGCTCTTGACGAAGCCGCCTTCATAGGTCGGCACCAGAAAGGGTAGCGGATGGACGAGATGCGGCGCGATATGCATCAAGTGCCGGCGCTCTCGGATGGACTCCCTCATGCGCTTGAGATCCGCGTGCTGGAGATAGCGGATGCCGCCGTGAATGGTCTTCAAGTTGTTGAAAGACGTCTGGCTGCCGAAATCGTCTCGTTCGATGAGGGCGACCGCGAGACCGCGAAGACTGGCATCCCACGCGATCGTCGCGCCGTAGATCCCGCCGCCGACGACCACGATGTCGAGCTCACCATCCGTCAGTGCGCCGAGGTCTCTTTTCATCCGCATATATAATACTCGGCGACGAATGGAGAACACGATCGACGCCCTCAGTCGTACCGAAGACGTGCGCCGCTATTGGAACGAGCGTATCCATGATCTCGAGATGACGGAGTACTCCCCAGGCACGGCGGAATTTTTTCGCGACCTCGACGATTACCGTTTCGACAAGCTGCGTTACCTGCCGAATGTGGTCGATTTCAACGGCTATCGGGGCAAGAAGCTCCTCGAGGTCGGCTGCGGGATCGGAACCGACCTGGTGCGCTTCGCGCGCGGCGGGGCCGTCGTCACGGGCATCGACTTGTCCGAGACGGCCCTCGGGCTCGCCGCCGATAACGCGCGCCATGCCGGGGTCGAGATGAAGCTCGAGCTCGCGGATGGCTCCGCGATGCCGTTCGAAGACCGTTCGTTCGACGTCGTCTACGGGCACGGCGTGCTTCAATACGCCGCCGATCCGAAAAAGATCGTCGAGGAGTGCCGCCGGGTCGTGAAGCCCGACGGAGCTGCAATCTTCATGGTGTACAACCGCCTGTCGTGGCTCAATGCGCTTTCGAAGTTGACGCGGGTCGAGCTCGAGCACGAGGACGCGCCAGTGCTCGTGAAGTACTCGATCTCGGAGTTTAGAAGCATGCTCGAGCCGTTCGGCGAGGTTCGGATCGTACCCGAGCGCTTTCCAGTGGCCTCCCGGCTACACGGCGGCTGGAAAGGTCTGCTGTTCAACGGAGTGTTCGTGGGATCGTTCAACGTCTTGCCCCGCTCATGGGTGCGTCCTCTCGGTTGGCATCTGATGGCCTATTGTTCGCCCTAGGCTGCCTCGGCCGATGCGAGAAACGTTCACCCTCTATGATCTACGGGTCACCGTGGAAGAGATCCGGGGCAGGTCCGTCTGCGGGCTCGAGGTCGGCGATTGGTTCGAGCTTCGAAATAGCAGCCAGCTCGTTCTACCTCCCGGGCGCCACTTCTGCATTTACGCGTTGAGTGCAGTGATGCCCCTTCTCGCGGCGAAACAGCGAGAGCTCGACGACAAGGACTGGCTCGCTTCGGACAACCTCGTCGCGTGCCCCGACCCGGAGGAAGGACTCGTGATGCGCATCGAACGTCTCGACCCGGTCGAGCTCGACAAGAACGCCCTCACCTGAGGCTAGTAGCTGTCGGATGGGGCGACTGGCGATCTCGTTTCAGAGCGACAAGTCGATCTCTCGTTATCGCGAGCTCGCGAGCCTCGTCGCTCGATATCCCTTCCACGCGATAAGCGTGTATCAAGATCTGTTCTATCAACCGCCGTGGCCGGCTTTGTTTCAGTTCGCGGAGCACACTCGAGAACCGCTCGTGGGGCCGGCCGTCGTCAATCCCTACCTCACCCATCCGGTGCTCATCGCGGGCCATCTCGCGATGCTCGATGCGGTGAGCCATGGTCGTGCTTATCTCGGTGTCGGGAGGGGCGCGTTTTTCGACGCCATCGGCATGACCCAACCGCGACCGCTGCGGGCGATTCGCGAGTGCGTGCAGCTCGTTCAGCGACTTCTCCAGGGGAAGCGCGACACCTTCGAGGGAGAGGTCTTCCACGCGACGAAAGACGCCTATCTTCGCTTCCCCGTTCCGGGCAGGAAGCTTCCGGTCCTCATCGGCGGCTGGGGCCCTCGCACCCTCGCGCTCGGGGGCGAGATCGCCGACATGGTCAAAGTTGGGGGCTGCGCCAACCCGGACAGCGCACCGTGGTTTCGTGATCACCTCGACGCCGGCTCCCTTCGGGCCGGAAGAGCCAAAGGCGCAACCGCTCTCGTCTATGGAGCGGTGACCGTCGTCGATCGAGACCGTGCCAGAGCGGAGGCGGTCGCTCGACGGGAAGTCGCGATGTATGTGGCGGTCGCTGGCAAGCTCGACCCGACCTATTCGCCTCCGAGCGGAGAGATAGAAGCCGTGGAAAGTGCCCTCGCCGCGGGCGATGCGGAGATGGCAGGCAGAGCCTTGTCTCGAGACACGCTCGCAAGGTTTTGTGTTCACGGCACGCCGGACGACATCATCGATCATGTCGAGCGGATGTTCGCCTCGGGAGTGGACGTGTTCGAGCTCGGGACCCCGCACGGGATCGATGAGGTAGCGGCGATACGCATGCTGGGAGAGGAAGTGCTCCCCCGGTTCAGTGATTAGGGCTAGGGTCTCGCTCGGGAGTCCAGCGAGACACACCCGAGCCCACCGCGTAAGTCACTAGCGTGCCAAGCGTCACCGTCCACAAGAACGACATCGGCGCCGGAAGAGCCGCATCGGCTGCGAATGGCGCGATGAGCCCGGCAACCATTCCGACGAGAGCTCCCATCGACGTGGCGTGACGGTTCGAGACCGCGAGAAGAAACGCTCCCACCGTGGGGCCGGAAGCGAAAGACAGCGCCGCCAGACCCGCTTCGAGCGCCGAAGTCGCGCCTTGCGCGAGGATAGCGACGCCGGTCTGCGCGAGCCCCCAAAACACGGTGAACATCCGACCGACGCGGATCTGGCCCGCCTCCGAAAGGCTCGGTTGAACGTAGGGCACGTAGAAATCCTTGAGCGACGTCGAGGCCATGCTGTTCAAAGACGGAGAGAGGGCGGCAGCGATAACGCCGGCGAGAATGAAGCCCAGCAGAGCTCCGGGGAGCTGTCCGGAGACGAAGGTGGGAAGGATGTCATCGCCGCGGGCGAAGGGCGCGCCGTCGTAGTACCTCCACAGCAGCGTGCCGATGAACAGAAACAAGACGAACTGCATCAATACGAGAAACCCGGAGAGGACGAGCCCGATGCTCGCCTCGCGCGCACTTCTCGCGACGAGGAGCCTTTGTACCAGGTAGTGATCCGTCCCGTGGGTCGCAAGGGTCAAGAACATCCCTCCGATGACGCCCGCGGCCAGGGTATAGGTGACGCTCGGGTCGAGGGAGAACACGAACACTCGAAGCTTTCCCGACTCCGATGCCGCGGCAAGCGCCTGCGATACCGAGTCATCCGGCAAGAGCTGAATGACGGTGATGAGGACGATCACGGCGCCCGCGACATAGACGAACATCTGGATGACGTCGGTCCAGATCGTCGCTTTCACACCGCCTTCTTCGGTGTAAATAATCATCGCCGTCGCAAGCACGAGAATGCAATACACCTCCGGGACGCCGACACCGATCGAAACCACCAGCGCCGCGGCATGTAAGCGGACCCCGTCCGCGAGGGTGCGATAGACGAGGAAGACGGCTGCCGCGACCCCGCGCACGGTAGGCCCGAACCGCTGGCGGAGGAGCTCATAGGAGGTGAACACCTTGCCCCTGAAGTAGGCAGGGATCAGCACCAGCGCGATGACGATCCGTCCGAGGATGTAGCCGATGGCGAGTTGGAGAAAAGACCAGTCGCCGTTATAGGCAAAGCCGGGTACGCTCGTGAACGTGAGGACGCTCGTCTCCGTCGCGACCACGCAGGCCGCGATGGCCCACCACGGCACACTCCGCTCCGCGAGGAAGTAGTCGTCGAGGGATTTGCGTTTCCGACCGAGATAGGAACCGAAGGCAGTGATGGCCGCCAAATAGGCGAGCAAGACGACGATGGTCGCCCCCGAGACGCTACCGCCTATCTCGTCACCCGCCCTTTCGAGGTCACCCGGAACCCTTCGGGAAGCGCGCTCTCAACTTTCTTGCGATA
>JAJCXL010000346.1 GCA_029263435.1 Acidobacteriota bacterium
CGTCAGTCGATGCGCGCGCGCGACGCTCGAGCTTCCTCTGGGCTGAGTCCCAGCGAACAAGACGCTGAGGCCAAGCTGAGCGAAAGCAATCTTGGCCCCAACCGTCTCGAGACCCAAACGCCCGAGCGATTCCAGCACGGCCTGCCGAGGGAGGGCCGGAAGCCACGCGGCGAGAAAGTGATAGCCGAACACGAAGCTGACGAGCGCGAGTGCTCGAGCCAGAGGTCGATCATAGGTGCGGCTCCAGTGGACGAGGAGAGCGCCGCCCAACAGGAACACGATGGCCGGGACGCGGCCGCTCGTATCGAGAAAAGACAGCGGAGCCGACACCGCGACGAGGGCGAAGCCCAAAGCGAGCAGAGCGACCGAGCGGCGCGGCCAAACCGCGGGAGGCGCTCCCAAAGAGCGAGCGAGCGCGCGATAGTACTCCTCGCCGGTGGCGACGAAGCTCGCGCCTACGATCGCGAGCGGCAAGGCGATGAGCGAGCCCGCGAAGCCCGACACTTGCAAGCTCAGCCCGTAAAGAATCGTGAGCGACACGAACGGGAGCACGTGAACGGGCCGATCGACCCCGTCTTTGCGATCGCGATGAAACAGGCTGCGGTTGATGTGACGTGAGCCGGCGAAGAGCACGGCTCCAAGCGCACCCGCGAGCACCATCGAGACTTCTTGTCCTCTGGTCGCGGCGCCCGCGAGAAGCGGCATGCTCACGCTCAATGCAGCGAACGCCGCGAGAAACCCGGGCTGCTCAGAGCGAAGCGTCACTCGAAGGCAGCTGCGAAAAGCCCACAATAGGGCCAAGGTACTGGCCACGTAGACGATCGCGCCGGCGGGTGTGCGGACGAGCTCCAAGTAAGCGGCGCCCCAGCAAAGGACGGGAACGAGACACCCGAACAAGACCTGAAGCGCCGCGCCGACCATTGGCAAGCGCAATCGTCGGGTCGTCACCCGGCTCGCCCCGAACACCGCGAGCGCTCCCAAGACGAGCGCCGCGAACTGAAACGGGACCGGGAGTCCGGCCCATTGCGTCTCGACCAGCCGGTAGACCGAGACCGACAACACGAGACCACCCACCGCCAAGAGCCAGCGGATGCCCGAAGGCGAGCCCAACCCAGGATCGTCCAACCGATTGACATGCTCCACTAACGTTCTCCTCGCCCTGGGCTATTACAAACTCGATGCCAGTGAGCGGCCTTCGGATAAACTACTTATGGAAGAGTCACTTAGAGGTAGTAAATTGCCAGGGGCCCTATGGATATGCATGATGAGAGCTGCACCCGGGCCAGCCCCGGTGCATGACGATCCATGCTCCTGGACCTAGCGTTTTACGCCGAGCTTCTGATCCCGCTCGCGGGGTCGTTCATGTACGGCTTTCTCGCCCGCGAGCTCCTGCGACAAAAAACGATTCTTCCCGGCAACTTGCCGGTGCGCCTCCTCGCGGCAAGCCTCACGCTTTGGTATGCGGGCTCGCTCCTCGATGAGCTGGCATTCATCCTCTATCCGAGCTCAGCTTGGTGGCAGAGCGTAGGTCCGGTAGTGGACGTTTTGCGGTCCTTCGGGTGGCTTTCGAGCTTTCCCTTTCTCGCTCATACGGTGTGGGAAATGTCGGGGCGTGAGCGACCGACGGGATGGTGGCTCGTCCCCGGCTATGCGAGCTTGGCCGCTTTCGCTCCGGCCGCGCTTCACGTGCTCATCCGAGGCGAGACGGCGCTCACCCGCGTCAGCCGCGACCTATACGGGCTGGTCGTCGTCCACGTCAGTGTCAGCACGGTGATCGCTCTCGGGCTCGTTCTCGCCACGCGAGCTCGGTCGCAGCAGGAGTTCGCGCGATTTTTTCGATGGCTGCTCGTCGCTCTTCTAGCGCTCGAGGCGTTGGTCCTCCTCGGAGCATCGGTCCTCGACATCTGGTCGGAGCCTCTGTGGCGCATTCTCGTTTCGAGCTCCGGCCTGGTGGTAGGGGCGACGTTCTTGTACTTCGTCCGCCGCTACAACCTCTTGAAGCTCTCGTTGTCCAACCGAAGCTTGCGACACTTCGCACTCATCGTGGGACTCTTGTTCCTCGTCTTGTTGGGAGGTCCGGTGCTCGGCGCGTCGGGCCATCCCGTGTTCCACCGGGTGATCGCGTGGGGCATCGTGGTCGCGATCCTCGCCGGACTGCTCTTGAGCCCACTCACCCGTTGGGTCTCCCGACGCTCACCCGAGCTAGCGCGACTCTTTCGGCGCGGCATCCCGCACGAAAAGCTCGCCTCGTTGTCGGATGGCATCCGGAATCTAGACCTCTCCGAGGGCGAACTGAAGTCGTTCGTCGCGCTCTCCATCGGCGAGTGGACGGGCACCGCGGCACGCTTCGCGCCGGCAAGCGAAAGCTTTCACGCCGCGTTGAGCGAGCACTTTCGAGATTCGCGGAGCGAAGCTTTCAATCGCCTTCATGCGCCGACCCTCACCCTCGCCGGTGTTCTCGCGACTCACGAGCTCCATGCGGTCTTTCCTTTGCGCGTCGGTGGAGAGCTCGACGAGACCCTCGTCATTCCGACGAGTGTCATTGGTGGCGGCTACGAAGACGGCGAGATGGAGAGCATCCGGCTCGGTCTCGACCAGCTCGGCGCTGCGCTCGAGATTCGACGACTGGCCGCGGCCCGACTCGCGGCCGAGAGACGATTGTCCGACCAGGAGCGGCTGTCGATGCTCGGGATGGTCTCCGCTTCGCTCGCTCACGAGCTCAAAAACCCGCTCTCTTCCATGAAAGCCCTCGCACAGACCGTGCGTGAAGAGCTCCATCGAGACGATCCCGATAGCGAGCACGCCAAAGATCTGACCGTCATCGTCGAGCAAGTCGATCGGTTGAGCGAGGTCGCCCACGAGATCTTGGGCTTCGCTCGTCCTCAGCCCGACGCGACATCGGCGAACGTCGCC
>JAJCXL010000347.1 GCA_029263435.1 Acidobacteriota bacterium
GTGATCGCCTCCCACGTGAGCCGGGGGAGGCTCTCGTCCGGTTGAAAGATGATCGAGGTGTTGTACCCCACGATGCGACCATCGAGCTCGGCGAGAAACTGGCCTTCCGGAAACGCATCCAGCTCCTGCGCGTGGATGGACTCGTCGAAATGCAGCTCCTCCGGCAAGTCGGGATAGGCGGCTTTCTGGCATTCGACCAACCCCGGAATATCGTCCAGCTCCCAGCCTCGAATGAGCACGCCTGGGTTTCGGCGACGCTGGGTCGCCACGAGTTGGGGCCCACCACGGCTCATTTCGTCGCCGGCACCAAACGCTCCAGCTCGTTGAACCAATTGAGGACAACGGTGATCTCGGAGCGCAGCAGCGGGTTCTTCGTTTCGATCATGAGGAGGCGATCGCCCTCGCGAGCGACGTCGTAGTCCCGGATGTGTTCGCCGAGTCGGTAGTTCGGTGCGTCGAAGAGGATCTGTGCCGGCTCGAGCTCGAGGCGAGGGGAGGTCCGCACCGGGACCGCGACGATGCGGTTGGAGCTCGAATAGTAGATTCGGTCGCCGGCTGGGGACCACACCGGATTCGTGCCGCCTACGGTCGACACCAACGTCTTGCCATCTTGGCCGTCGCTTCGGCGAATGTAGATCTCGTAGCGCCCCGAATCGTCGGACTGATAGGCAATCCAGGCGCCATCCGGCGAATAAGTGGGGCTCTCTTCCCAGAAAGTCGTGCGCAAGAATCCGATGGGCTCGCTCGAGCGGTCGATCGGCTCGACGACGATGTCGTAGCCGGTGTCGTAGGAATCTTCGACATACGCAAGGAGCTTGCCGTCTGGGGACACCTCGGCGACGGTTTTGTCGGGCGAGCCTCCGCGAAACAGCTCCGCCGGCGAGCTTCCGTCCGCCCGGACCCGAAAGATTTCGTAAGGTCCGCGCCTGGCCGTCGTGAAGAACACCCACTGGCCATCCGGGGACCATGCGGGGCGAATGTCATCCTCGCCGAATGTCAGCCGGCTCAGCCCGCCGCGTTCCAAGTCGAACAACCAGATGCTTCGATCGATGCCCTCGGTCACCACGCCTGCGACTTGCCGCCCGTCGGGTCCCAAGCGAACGGCTTCGAAGACGCGTCGTTCGTCGTGAGCGGGCGTTGCGGTCCCGTCGTGATCCACCCAGACGAGCTGGTCATCGCCCGGATCCCCTTCCACGTAGATCATCGTGCCGTTGTCCGAGAAAGCCGCTCCGAGGGTTCCGTTGTCGGGCACGGTGTGGATGGGGTCAACGACGGAGACCGTATCCCCGATCACCTGCAAGCGGTCCGGATCGAAGGGCACTGCCATCAGCGCTCCGGCGCGCCCGTACAGGATGTGTCCGGAGGCGACATAGCGCGCGTTGTAGCCGCCCTCAACGATGAGCTTCGACTCACCGGTGGCAAGGTCCAACGCGTGGATCTCGCAGTTGTTCATACTTCCCTTGCTGTAGCTCGTATAGAGAAGCGCGTTGCCGCGGGGAAGGACGTCGGGCCAGTAGTGCGCGCTTTCGTCGCCACTCAAGGTCGTGACGGGCTCGAAGGCGCCGCCTCCGACTATCGACGAGATGCGCACGATCCCGGACAGGTAAGTGTGTGGAAAGTAGATGAATCCATCGGGCCCCCACGTGACACCCAGCCGGAGGTCCCCCGCTTCCCCGAGTGTGATGGCGGGACCGCCCTCGGTACTCACTTTTTTCACGGACTTGCCGTCGAGAAAACCGAGCCACTTGCCGTCGGGAGAGAAGAAAGGAAGGCGGCCACCCTCCGTTCCTTGAACCCGGCGGCTCTCCGTGCGGTCGAGCGGGCGCAAGTAAATGGAGGGCTTGTCCTCGGTGCTCGCGTAGCCGGTAAAGCTCACGAGCGAGCCGTCGGGGGAGATGTCTACGTGCCAACCCGGTTGGGAACGCACGCCGCTCGCCAAGCTGATGCTCAGGCGAGCCGTGGATCCTGGAGGAGGTCGGACCGCTTCCGAGCGCATCATCCACGCGACGGCGATGACGAGACCGCCGGCAAGCACCCCGCCCACGAAGACTGGAAAGAAACGTAGGCTCGGCCATCTCGCCCCAAACGATACGCGGCCGTCCCCCGACGCGGCTTCCTCTAGCTCGAGCCGGGCGTCTCCGATGGCCTGAAGCCTGCGCTCGACGTCCTTGTCGAGACAACGCGCGAGGAGCCGGCGCACGGACGGCGGAGTGGTCGGGGGAAGCTTCGACCAATCAGGCTCATTCCTGACGACGGCGGCGAGGATGTCCGTCGTCGTCTCGCCGTTGAAAGCTTTCTCTCCGGTCAGAGTCTCGTAAACAACGCACCCGAACGCCCAGTTGTCCGTCCGATGGTCGATCGGGCGCCCACGGGCCTGCTCCGGTGACATATAAGAAGCCGTTCCCAGAATCACTCCGTCCTGAGTGGCCCTGATATCGGTGGGAGATTCGCTCTGTGCCTCGCTCGCGTTGTTGTGAAGCTCGTCGACGATCTTTGCGAGGCCGAAATCAAGAACGGTGACCTTGCCGTCCGAGCCGATTTGGATATTGGCGGGCTTCAAGTCACGGTGCACGATGCCTTTGCCGTGGGCCGCTTCCAGAGCGACGACGAGCTGATGCAGGAGAGGCAGCGCTTCCTTCACTGCGACGGGGCCTCTATCGATGCGATCGTCCAGCGTCTCGCCGGACGCCAGCTCCATCACGAGGAAAGGAGTGTCGCCCCGTTGCTCGACGGCATAGATGGAAGCAACGTTCGGATGCTCCAGGGAAGCGAGCGCGCGAGCCTCGCGCATGAAGCGCGCCATGCGCTCGGGGTTGTCCGCGAAGTCCGTGTGAAGAACCTTGACGGCAACCTCCCGGCCGAGCGTGTTGTCCCGCGCCCGGTAGACCTCGCCCATGCCTCCGCTGCCGAGCATGTCCAGGATCTCGAAATCTCCGAGAGTTTCGCCGGGTTGGAGCCTAGACATCAGTCAATTTCGATCTCTGTAGGTCGAGATTCTACTGCCAGGCAAGTGCACGTTTCAACTTGACGCCAACAGCGGGGCTTTCGATGAAGTGGAAACGCGGCCCGTACAGGCACGAAAACTGCCGTTGGGCCGGCTCGAGCGAGTCCGTAGTATCCTCGCGGTATGTCCCATCCAAGTGACAGTCGCGCTGGAACCGACGTTGGCGATGACCGGTCGCGGGAGGCCGAGCCGCCAAGCTCGTATCACGCTCCGGTACTCGAAGCTCGCGTCGTTGCCTCCGACACGGGCCGTGGACTCTTCGCTCTCCAACCCATCGATGAAGGCACCTTACTCGTGGCGTGGGGCGGCGTCGTCGTCGACGAGAACACCTTGAGCCATCTGCCTGGGAGCCGGAAGCGGCTCTCCATTCAAATCGAGGACGAGCTCTATCTCGTGGTCTCGCGCGAGGGACCGGCGGATTACGTCAATCATTCCTGCGAGCCGAACGCCGGCCTGAGCGGACAGATCAACTTGGTGGCGATGCGCTCGATCCGGCGCGGCGAGGAAATCACTTACGACTACGCGATGGGCGACGGCAGCTCTTACGACGAGTTCGACTGTGGATGCGGAGCACGCTCTTGTCGGAAGCGTATCACCGGACGCGATTGGGAAATCGCTGAGCTCCAGCGGCGCTACCGTGGATATTTCTCTCCCTATCTCGAGCGGCGCATCCGAGCCAAGCGTCTTGGTTTGCCCTCATCGCCCGAGATCAGACTCACCTGAGCGGCGTTGTTCACTCCGGCTCGACGAGGTGGACGCCGGTGATGATGACCGGGACGGTCGGCACATCTCTCATGCCGCCGCGCTCAGTGGTCTTGATGTTCTCGATCGCGGTCACGATGTCCATCCCGTCGATCACCTTGCCGAAGACGGCGTAGCCGAACTTGGTGACGCTCATGCCGCTGTGGTCGAAATCGCGATTGTCGTTGGTGTTGATGAAAAACTGTGCGGTGCCGCTGTGGATGCCGCCGCTTCGGGCCACGGCGAGGGTCCACTTCTCGTTCTTGATCCGGTTCTGCGCTTCGTTCTTGATCGGCTTTCTCGGTTTTTTCTGCTGGAGACCCCAGTTGAAGCCGCCGCCTTGAATCAAAGTGCCTTTGCGGATGCGATGAAAGATCATTCCTTCGTAGAACCCGTCTTCCGCGTATTCGAGAAAGTTCTCGACGGCTAAAGGCGAGCTGTCGGGGTAGAGCTCGGCTCGGAATGCGCCGAGGTTCGTCGTGATCTCGACGACCGGATTCTCCGCGGCGGCGGACGACGCGAACAAAGCAGTCAAACACGCTATAGCGAGAGCGCTCATTCGCATCATGTGGTGCCTCCTAGTGGACTGTAACACCTAGAAGCTGAACAGATAGCTGTACTTCGCGATGATGGCCCGGTCTTTGAGAGCCCCGGACTCGTCGCGCAAATCGTTATAAACGATGAAGAAGTCGGAGAGCGGACGATGAATGATGT
>JAJCXL010000348.1 GCA_029263435.1 Acidobacteriota bacterium
CGGCGTGGTACGTCAATGCGTCGGTGTACGATTGGTGGGCGGGCGCGTCCTTCGGCTCTCGGCGTTTCGATGCGGCGCTTCCCGGGTTCGGACTCGCCATGGCGGTGAGTCTCGGTTTCATCGCGGGACACATCCGGCGCCGGCCACTCCAGGCGCTCGGGGTGTTGTTGACTCCACTTATCTTGTGGAACGCGATGCTCATGGGGGTCTACTTTCGAGGCGCGATTCCGCCGGACGGACCGGCCTCATTCAAGCAAGCCGCCGCCGATGGGATGGACCTGTTCTATACCTATGTCGGCTATCCGCCGTCCTGGCCGGCCTCCCTGGGAGGGGACCTGCCGCCTTCGGCCTATGACCTCTCAGGGTCTCTAGCGTTTGCGAACAACGTGTTCATTCGGATGGGGGACAACGATGCTCTCCATCTCGGGCGGGGGTGGAGCCTCCCGGAGCGCGGTCGAGAGAAGACGTCACGCTCGGTGCGCGCTGAGCGGGCAGAGATATTCGTCGCTCTGAATGAGCCGGCTCCCTACGGAGTCTCGTTCGTAGGCGCGGCGCACGGGCTCGCAGAGCTATGGCTCAACGGGGAGCCGCTCGGGCGGCTGGAGCTCGGTGCGGCGGGTCGGGCGGAGATCGAGGTCCCGGCACAACGTATCCTTTCGGGAGTGAACACGCTCATCTTCGAGGTGACGCGCCCGGGACGACTGACGCTCTCCGAGATCCGCTGGATTCGACCGGGAGACTAGCGGATCTTGCCGGACGCCACCGCCTATGGTATTTTCGCGTAAAGACTCGCCCCTGCTTGGAGGGACCAGGAGGGAATCATTGATCGAGAATAGCGCCCACACTGTTCAGGACGTACTCCTGAAAGAATGCGAAGAATTTCAGCAACTTTGCGAACGCCACAAAGAGCTCGATTCCCGGTTGAGCGATCTCGCGGGTAAACATTTCCTGAGCGACAGTGAAAAGGTCGAAGAGATCACCATCAAGAAGAGGAAGCTCGCCATCAAAGATCGCATGGCCGTCATGATTCGAAGCCATTGATGCCGGAATGCCAGCAGCCCGCGCGCTAGCGGAGCGGGACCGAAGGACCGGCACACGAACGGTGGCGTCGAACGAATACCCAATGCCCTTGCGGGCTCGGACCCCACCATGAGAATCGCATCAGAGGGTTATCGTTACATCGCAGTGCTGACCGTCCTGGGCGGACTGCTGCTGCTATTTCCGGCAACACGGCTATTCTCCATACCGTTTTTCGGGCTCGCCGCGTTCATCGTCTACTTCTTCCGCGACCCCCACCGGGTCCCGCCCGAGGACGCTCGCTTGCTCGTTTCGCCGGGGGACGGCAAGGTCGTCTATGTAGGTCCGGGCGAGCGTGAGCCCGACAAGGTGCAAATCAGCGTCTTCTTGTCGATCTTCGATGTCCATATCAACCGCTCGCCGCTCGCGGCGCTGGTGCGACGGATTCAATACAGTCCGGGGAAGTTTCTCGCGGCCTACCACGATGAGGCCGGAAAGCAGAACGAGCAGAACGAGCTCGAGTTGGTGGACGGCGATTTCGTGGTGATCGTTCGTCAGATCGCCGGAGTCGTCGCCCGAAGAATCGTCTGCCGTGCTTCCGAAAGCGATCACCTCGCGCGGGGCGAGCGCTTCGGCCTCATCCAATTCGGTTCGAGGATGGAGATCGTGTTACCGGCCGGGACGGAAGTTCGGGTTCGGGTGGGTGAGCGGGTCAGAGGCGGCGAGACGATCATTGCGGAGCGCGCGACATGACGACGAAACCCAAGAACTCGAGACTCCGCGAACGAGGCATCTACCTGTTGCCCAGCGCATTTACCGTGGCCAACATTTTCTGCGGCTTCTATGCGATCATTTGCGCGATCCGGGGAGACCTCGGGCTGGGCGGGCTCCTCATCGGCGGCGCTATCCTACTCGACACGCTCGACGGTCGCGTCGCGCGCTTCGCCAATGCGAGCAGCGAGTTCGGCAAAGAGTTCGATTCGCTCGCGGATCAAGTCTCGTTCGGAGTCGCGCCCATGGTGCTCGCCTACCAGTGGGGGCTGAGCTTGTGGCCGCGCCTGGGATGGCTGGTGGGATTCCTGTTCGTGATTTGCGGGGCCATGCGATTGGCCCGGTTCAACATCCAACAATCACAGACGGATAAACGTTTCTTTGTCGGAATGCCTATCCCCGCGGCGGCGGGAGTGATAGCGGCGCTCATCTATCAATTCCCGGAGCTACTCGAAACTCGAGCGGAATCGTTACCGGTGATGGTGCTCGTGCTCGCCTTGGCCCTGTTGATGGTCAGCAAGATCCGCTTTTACAGCTTCAAGGATTTCGATATCCGCCGACGGCAGCCGCACTTAGTCATTTTGTTCGTGGCGCTCTTCTTCGTTGCCATCTTCACGCATCCGCAAGCGGTCCTGTTGACGATGGCGACCGCCTATCTCCTGAGCGGGCTCATCTTGAAGCTTTGGGGCTGGTTCTCGCCGTCGCGTTCCGCCACCGTCCCTCACGCCGAGGCTTCGGCTGACGTCGACATCGACGCGGACGGAGCATGAGAGGTCTGAGGGTCGGGATCGTCGGTCCGACCACGCCGTTTGGCACTCGTGTGCGTGAGCTTCTCGAGGAGGGGCGACTCACCGTCACGGAGCTGAAATTGTTCGACAACCAAGCGGATGGGGAGTCGACGTTGACGCGGTTCCAAGACGAAGTCGTCGTCACCCAACCGCTCGACGAGGGACACTTCCCGCAGCTGGACCTTTGCTTTTTTTCGGCCCAAGACACCGACCTACTCAACCGGCTGGCGACGGAGGCCGCCGAGGGTGACGTGCTGTCGATCGTACACGGCGCTCTCGGACTGGAGGCTCCGGTGGTCGTACCCGGGCTCACTTCCGAGGAAGCCTCTTCCACGAGGCTCGCTGCGGTCCCGCGTCCAGCTTCCTATCTCGTGGGCGCCGTCGCCAAGCGCGTCCTCGACCGGTTCGGCGATTGCCGGATGTCTGCCACGGTCTTGTTACCCGCGGGGGAGAGGGGCGACGAGGGCGCGGCGGAGCTCCACCAACAGGTGGTCAACCTTCTGAATTTTCAGGCCCCCCCGCAAGAGATTTTCAAAGAGCAGATCGCGTTCAACGCAAAGATCGCCGGACGAGGCGCATGGGCGCCCGCGATGGCCGAGACCGTCGCTCGTGAAGCGACCTTGATCGCCGGACTGTCGGAAGCACTCACGGTCGCGCTGGTACGCGTTCCGGTGTTTCACGCCTACTCGGCCACGATTTGGGTAGAGCTCGACGAGCCCTGCGAGCAGCGCGCGCTCGTCTCTGCGTTTCGGGATCCTCCGTTTACGGTTGCGACCGGGCGCGCCAAAGACCCGACCCCCGTCTCGGTCGCGGAGTCGCCGCTCATTCA
>JAJCXL010000349.1 GCA_029263435.1 Acidobacteriota bacterium
CCGGCGATCGACAGCTTCGCCGCATCGAGCTCGGCCGCGGTGGCCTGAAAGCCCGCGATCGAGGCGCGCGTCTCCGCACGTACCCGCCCCCACAGGTCGACTTCCCAGGACGTCTCGATGTTCACGCCCATGTTGGTCGCGGTCGAAGAGAGTACGCGCGAATCACTGCCCGGGATGGGAAATCCGATGAAGTTCTGTTTACGTCGGGCGCCAGTGAAATTCAGCCCGATCTGGGGAAACAAATCGGCTCCCGCGATTTTCGCATCGGCGGCGGCTTGATCGAGCCGAGCTGCCGCTGCCGCGAGGTCGTAGTTATTGGCCAGCGCCTCCTCGACGATGATATCTAGCCGTTGGTCGCCAAAGCTGGTCCACCAATCCGAGGGGACCACTTCGGCGAGGTCGTCTCCGGTGGTGAACACGTCGGGGGTTTGAACCGGCAGCTCGGGCGTTTGAACCGGCGGCGCTTTGACGCACGCACCGACGGAAACGAGACATAAGGCGAGCCAATGGCGTCCGTGCATTTTCAAGAACCTGTCTCCAAAGTGATGACTCTTTCCACCGGCGCTCGCAACCCAGCGACCGCGAAAACGAGGAGATTCTCGAGAATGGCTCCAGGTTCCGGAAGCGCCTGGGCCAGCGGCATCTCCTTGTGACGGCAGAAAGCAAAGGTATGAGCCATCGCACCGACCACGAAATGGATCCGACAGCTCAACACTTCCGCGGGAAGCTCCGGCAACGCTCTTTCGAGGGCCTGAGTGAATCGAGCAGCGACGTCTCGGATCTGCTCGAACAAGCACATCCGGATCTCGTCATTCGTGTCGGAATGGGTGCGTCCCACCAGGCTCATGAAGTCGCCCCAGCCTGATTCCGGTTGCCTCAGCCGTTCGAACAACGGGGCGAAAAAAGCCCTACATACGGCCTCGGCCTCGAAGGTCTCGAGCGCGTCGAGAAGCTCCAATCGCTCGCGATTGACCGGGCCGAAGCGTCGGGCGAAGACCGCTCGAAGCAAGTCGAGCTTGGAGCCGAAGTGGTAGTTGACCGCAGCGAGGTTGACGTCGGCAGCGGCCGTGATATCCCTCAACGAAGTCGACGCGAAGCCCATCTCCGCAAACAGGGCTTCTGAGGCGTCGAGGATTTTCTCTTTCGTGGTCATCGTCATTCCTAAATCAAACGTTCGTTTTAATCTTACGTATGAACGACGATAGAATTCAAGAGAAAGAAGGAGAAAAAAGCCCTACTGGCCGGCGGAAGACCCGCGGGCGGTGGGCCTAACGTCAATCCAGGCAGCGGGATGCGACAGAATTAGCTCGCTGCCAGACGGCACCACCAAAGGCTCGGCGAAGACATATTTCTCTATCCAAGCCGGGCGGATGTCCTCGATAAGGAGGAGTTGCTCCGTCGTCCCATCGGGGCGCTTCATGTCGACCCGAAGGCTGCCTTCATCGTCTCCCAGGGCGCCCGGGAAAAAAGCCAAAAGCTCGACCTCTTCCGTGAACGGGTAAGACGCCTCGGTGATCTCTATGGAGCGGACCGCGTTAGCGGTGGGGGTGAGCCAAACTCCGACCGCGCTGCGGTCGGTGAGTCGCTTGCCCTCGTCTTCCCAACTCTTGGCGTAGGAGAACGAGACCGCGAGCTCCTCTGCCGCCGGGATCGCCAACGCCGCGCCACCGGCGAGCGCGACGTTCCCCTGGCCGGGTAGCCACGTCGCGAGAGGGACTCCGACGTCGCACGATCCGCCGAGCCGGATGGTGACACGCCTCAGCAGTCCGGCCAGCACCGGGCGGACCTCGAACGCCGTCGCCATGGACGACTCCGTAGCGGTCGTAGACAGGACCCGACACGCCTGCAGCTCGTAATCGTCCTCACCGATGACGATCTCCTCGTCGGGGATCAAAGTCCAATCCGGCTCTCCCATGCTCCAACCGGCCGCCGACTCGTCCGCGGCCGGCTCGGGCGCGGGCGACGCGCCTTCGGGGGTGAGGCCGATGGCCCAGTCGACGAGGATGTCGATCTCCTCCGCCGAGAGCGAGCGTTGGTGCCGGAAGTCACCGATTCCGTCCGCCGGGAGCCAGGGCGGCATCGTGCGCTCGAGGACTTGCATCTTGATGGCGTTGACCCAGGGGACCGCTTCCGCGTACTCGAGCAATGACATCGGGGCGACACCCCCATTGATGTGACAACCGCCGCAGTGCTCCACGAAGATGGGGCGGACGTGAGTGCGATAGTTGTAGCGAGACTCGCTCGTCTCATGTGCCGAGCCAACCACCGCAACACTCGAGAGCAGAATCGAAATCGCTATCGCTCTAGCGTGCACGCGCAACCTCCAATTCCAGCATCGACTCAGCGAACAATCCGTAGGCGCGCTCGATCTCGACCCGGTTTCCCATGTCTCCAAAGACATCGAGAAGCCACGCCGCTCGTACCAGCTTCTTCGCGGGCACCCCGACGATATCCGGCTCTTTGTCGACCAGCGCCAGCATCAGGTCCTTGGCTTCGAGCGCGGGAATGTACAAGTCCGGCCACGCACCGGTCTCGATCAATTGCTTGATGCGATCGTCGCGATCTTTGATCGCGGCGTAGATGCCGTCTGAAGTCTCGGGGATCCGAAACTCAGGAAGCACGAGGAAATCTTCCGGCGCTTCCGCGACCGCACCCGTCATCATGCTCTCCACGAAAATGAAATCGAAACGAGCGTCTTCTTCGTGCGCTCCAGGAAAGCTCAAGTGGACCACGTACTCGGCCGGAAACGAGGTCGGCTGGCCGACGGCGGCCAAGAGGAACTCCCCGTCCGCCGAAGGCTCGAGTCCACGATCGTTCACCCGCGCGACGAAGGGCGACGCATCGATAGGCTTCGTAAAATCGTTGTACAGGTAGAGTCGGAAGTTCCCTTCGTCGTCCAACGTGCCTTCCAAATGATGGTAGCCGTTGGGCGCCATGAACAAGATGCCGCCGTGTTTCGCATTGTGATCGCCGTGAGCCATCGGAATGCTGCGCAGGAGCATGTCGACGCCGTCCGGGCATTTCCCAGGTACCGGGCTGAGGATCTCGGGCGCGTCTGGACAGAACCACTGCAGCTCGCGGGTCGTGACCACCAGATTCATCCCGCAAATAGGGCAGGCACCTTCGTGATCTTCGTCGATGTGCTGGTGCATCGGGCACGAGTAGCTCGGGGCGAGTAGACGTTCCACCATATCCCGATCGCAGACCGGGCAGTTCGCGGCCTCCGTCGATTGCTCGTCTCGATGGATCGGACAAAGCCATACGCCGAAAGCCTCGCGCCCGACGTCTTGGGCCGGCGCAGGCAGAACCAAGGAGAACATCATCAACCAAAGGAACATGGTTGATTATTCTAGCCCAAGTGGACGATCTCGGTCCGTGAGGTTCACCACGATCGCGCTGGCCGCCCGAACCAAATTCTGAGGGGTGATCATAATCTCGTGCCCCCACTCGCCGGCGCCGACGCCGAGCACCGGCTCAGCCATCAGAGCGAGGTCGACGAAGGAGCGAAAATCAGTGCTCTGCCAATGGAATGGCGGCACCGAGCCGACCCGGTATCCGGTCACTTCGTGCACGATGTCCGGTGAGGCCATCTTGATATTGCGATGGCCAATCGCTTTTTTGAGATGTCCGGAGATCGCGCTCTTATCCCCTCCAACCATGACGAGCACGCGTTCGCCGGTCCCGGACTCGAAGATGAGCGTTTTGACCATCTGATGCTCACGATAGCCCAGCGCCGCAGCCACGTTGGCCGCGCCTTTGTCCGTGGATTCGGGAAACTCCCGGGTCTCGTAATCGATCGCGAGAGCATCGAGATGCGTGTGCGCCGGGAGCGCCATCATGGCTCTCCCACTATCGCCTGAAGCTTGTCGCGTGTCTCGTTGAAACGCGCGTCGAGCCGAGGCGTTTCGACACCCTCATAGGCCTGCTGCACTCGAGCAAAGGCCACGTCGAGGGCGCGGAGAAGATCTCGAGCCGCTTCCGCCGCGGCCGTCGGGTCCGTACTTCCGCGCTCGCCCAGCCAAATCGGCGAGGTGTGCGCGAAGGCAAAGCCGTTCATCCCGGGCCAACCGCCGCCGCCACCCTGTACCCGAGCGGCAATCCAACCCCCGGTGCCGACCTCGATCTCTCCCTGGAAGCGTCTCTCCCCCGCCTCGGAAAGCGCATCGTCGTCCCACACCGGCTTGCCGTTGACGAGGATCTCCACCCTGTCGACCGCGATAGTACTCGCGAGGCGGAGCTCGAACGCAAGCGTGCCGGCATCACCGTCCACCACGCCTCCGGGAAGCACGCCGTCCACTCGAAAATCCAAGAGCGGACCCGTGCTGACGAAGCTTCTTCCCTGACGAAGCGCCTCGAGATAGCTCTCCAGGTGGAGCTCTCCGTCGACTTTGACGTAGAGCCGGGTCGTTCCGACGGCCATCGTGCGGTAGTAATCCGCCATGGTGTCCGTGCCCGCAGACGCCGCAATCGTCGCGCCGACGTTCAAGAAGCGATACCACAGCTCGCTCGTGCCCATTTCGTTGATCCAAAGACAAGCGATCTCCAACGCGTCCAGATCGCCCAGGACCGCGTCGGGAATCACGTCTACCGGAATCGCTCTGAGGGAGTCTTCGTCCGCGAAAGGGTCCGCGATGGAAACGGGGTGCATGTAGCTACTCACACCGCCTTGCCGACGCGCGTGCGCCAAGACGTCCACGTTAGGACGATCGTCGCTGCCATAGACCGGGTAGCCCGGTCCCCAATACCACGGCCAAAACGGCGCATCGACGTTGATGATGCCGACGTGGCCGAGAAAGTGTGAGCGGATCTCCTGACCGAAAGAGAGCAGCGGAGCCCCATGGCCCAGCCGTCGATAGTTGAAGAACTCGACGTCATTGAAGCGGTGCTGGAGATTCGCCATGAGCGGCGTGCCCACATCGACGTCTTCTGCTCTGAGCTGCTTCAACAAATCTTGCGGCACGAGACGATAGGGTCCGCCGTAGTTCATGTGATAGTGATGATCGCCGGAGTACCAGCCGTCATCGCGCGGATCCCAGATCTTTTCGAACTCGAGATCGAGTGTCGCCGTTTCGCCGGCCCGGGCATCGACCTCGCCCGACGCGGGGAGAGATGAGAACCCATGGGCAGCGGTGACCCGCACGGGCCCTTCGGGGACCTGCACCGTGACGACGCCGGGTGAGTACCAAAAGACTTTTCCGTGGGTGCCGTCGAAGCGCGGCATTTGCTGAGGCACGACGACCGGATGGCCATCGCGATCGGTCACCGAGAGCCGGGCCGGCGCCGTCGTCTGAATGCGCACGAAAGCCATGGGCTCCCGCCAGTCCCACGCGCGGATCGAGACTCGCTCCACGTCACCTCCGACGGTGCGGACTCGATAGACATGAAACGTGAGCTGGTCATCTGCCTCTACGAAATAGACCCAATCACCGTCGGGGCTAAAGGCAGGCGCGAGCGGAAGCCCCGCTCGCGCGTTCAACCGAATCGGGTCGCCCCCTTCGAGATCCACGAGCCAAAGGTCGTAGTTCTCAGGAGCGGGCCAGTTCACGACGACGGTGTCGCCATCGGCGCTCAAGCCCGGATGCGCTTGAGAGACGATCGACTGCGACATGAGCTCCCGCTCAGCGCCCCCGCCTATCTCGAGCTCGACCACCCGGTCGATGCCTCCACGTCTCTTATCGAGAAACACGACGCTCTCTCCATCGGGCCGTGGCAATGGCCGGCGCTCGAGTCCTCGGCTCGACGTCAAGCGCATCTTCTCTCGCGTCGCGATCTGGAGCCGCCACAGATCGAGATCTCCCGCTTCCGCGGAGCTGTAGTAGAGAAACGCCCCATCGGCCGAGTAGGCCGGGTCGAGCTCGATCGCGTCCGTGTCGACCAATGCTTGCATCGCGCCGGTCTGAACGTCCACGGACAAGATATCGAGGTCAGACGCGTCGTCACGCAAGAAAGCGATGGAGCTTCCGTCCGGAGCCCAGGCCGGGCGCGAGTCCACCCCTGCTCCCCGCGTCAACCGCGTGGCGACACGGGTCTCCAGATCCAGGATCCAGATATAGCCATAGGCCGCGAACGCGAGCGAGCCCCCATCCGGCGAGGGCGCCGGATCCGTCGGGGACGCCGCTAGAATCGGGAGCTCGAATCCTTCGAGGTAGACGTGGTGGCTGTAGCCCTCGACCTTCTTATACCGGTGCGTCCACTGCGCCCACCCGGGAGAGGCGGCGAGGAGCAAGAGCGCTATGAGCGCCGCTCTCACGGAGCCGGGCTTTGCCAAAACGCATGCCCCACGAAAAACGGTCCCATCTGCTCCATGAACTCGGAGGTTTGCCGGGTCTTGCGCATCGTCTGCACGAGGTGCGAGAGCGGATGGAGCTCTTTTCCGACGAGACCAATGACGAACTCGTTGTCGTTCGTATCGATCCCGTGACATGCGAGCCGCACGTCGTGAGCGAGGTCCTGCTCGCCGTAGAGCCGCCCGATCCCGCCATGCTCGCGAAGGATGCTCATCTGCTCTTTCGAGTCGAGCGCGTTGAACATCCCCCGGCGTCGCAGCGGGTACCAGATCGCCCACGGCCAGTCCGGATTGAGGGCGGTGCGGCGGGGACGATTCACGAGCCAGTCCGACACATTGGGCTCATAGCCACTCGCATAGGAGCGGCCCAGCATCGTGAGCTCCGGTCGAAACGTCAAACCGGCGAACGGCCCCTCATTCAGCAAGGGTCGGACCCGGGTCACGAAGTCCGTGGGGTCTTTGGACATCGTCAGCAATCCGACGCCTCGCGGGTCGTTGACGTCGAGATAGATGACCGCGTCGAGGCCGGAAGCCTCTACGGCAGAGGCGATGCTTTTGGGGTCCACGCACTGCGTGAAGACTTGCAGCTGCATGAACAAGCGTTCGTTCACCGAGCTCGGGGCGCCATCCGCGCCTTTGCCGTGCTCGAAGACGTCGATCTTCGGTGGTGAGTCTGTCTCGGTCTCAGTCATCTCAATTGGGCTTCTTTCTTCCGAACAGCCCACGGAGGGCTTTCTCCGCCGCGCCGGTGGCGGCCTCTTTGACTTCGCGCGTCGCGCCCGACTTGGCTTGTGCCACGAGGGCGCCGGCATCCGGACGCACCTTGGCGGCCTCCAGCGTTCCCGACACGCTCATCGGGATCGGCACCCATCCTTCATCGTCCGCCAAAACGTCGAGCACCGGGCCGGCGGCGCCCGCTACGCTCAGCCCCTCTCTCGGGGTGGCGATAGCCAGATCGAGCGCAATCGGGCCGGCCAAGCTCACGGTGCCTTGGAGATCGATCCGAGCCATTTCGGTCTCGAATCGAAACGGCGCAAGCGACAAAACGTTGTCCTCCAGCCGCACCGCTGCCGTCGTTTCTTTGTACGACGCGCCCGTCACGACTTTCTTCCCGAGAGCGCTGTCGATGCCGGTGAACATCTCGACCGCGGGAAACTCACCTTCGGCCAACGTCAAGGA
>JAJCXL010000350.1 GCA_029263435.1 Acidobacteriota bacterium
GTGCTCGCCGATGAAACGGGAACCGCGTCCGCAGCGATTCCTTCGTCGGGGAGGTGGTACCTACGAGCGATTCATATGGTTCGAGTCGAGGACGACCCCGAAGTGGATTGGGAAAGCTTCTGGTGCACCGCCACTTTCGAGGTAAAGGAGATCGATTGAAGCGGATACCTCGGGTCGTTTTCGGGTTCGGAAGTGTCGGCCGAGCGGTCGCGCAACTGATAGAGGACAACGAGGGCTATGAGAGCGAGGGCGTGAAGCTCGAGCTCGACTCGGTCTTCGATCGGGGCGGCGGCGTCGGCGTGCGAGGGGTTCCGGTCGAAAGGCTCCTCGAAGCCAAGGCCCGAACCGGCACGGTCACAGCCGCGTCGGACAGCCGTGCGGTAGAGCTCGATCTGGCTCTCGAGCAATGTCCCGGCGGGGTGTTGGTGGATGCGAGTGTCACGGACGCCGCGACGGGAGAGCCTGGCTTCAGCGCGGCCGAAAGAGCTCTTCGACGTGGCCTTTCAGTGGTCTTCGCGAGCAAAGGCCCACTGGTGGCTCGCTATCGAGAGCTGTCAGCGCTCAAAGAGGAGTTCTCCGGTGAGCTCGGAGCGTCGGCTGCGGTGGGTATCCCGCTGCCTGTGCTCGACGTCGGCATCTCCGGTCTTCGCGGCGCCGGATTGCGTCGTGCCCGGGGCGTGCTCAACGACACCGCGAATCAGATCCTCAGAGACCTCGAGGCCGGAAGAACCGTCGACGAAGCCATTGCCGCAGCACGAAAGGCCGGAATCATCGAGGAGGATGAGAGCCTGGATATCGACGGCTGGGACGCTGCCTACAAGCTTCTCATCCTCGCGAGGATGTTTTGGAATGAGACCTTGGAGCTCGGAGACGTCCGCACGACCGGCATTCGAGGCCTCGGGCGGCCCGAGCTCGACGAGGCGAAGGCGATGGGCGAGAGAATTCGTCTCGTCGCCACCGGAGAGCTCCGTGAGGACGGCGTCGTCGGGCTTTCGGTCGCGCCGGAGCGCCTCGACGCTGAGGACCCACTGTTTTCTCTGCGCGCTGGCGAAAAGGGCTTCGTCTTCGAGACCGAGCACATGGGGCGAGTGACCATCAAGACTGAAAAAGGGGGACCGAGGACGACCGCGGCCTGCGTTCTCAAAGACGTACTGAATATCGCACTCAGAAGCGTCCGCTAAGAGCGCTTTAAAACAAGCGTTTTTGAATCGGCTCATCCGTCTCCGTGACGTTTTGGAGCACCGGATAATGAGCGACGAGAGAGGCGGGCGCTCGGACCCGCCGCCGCTCGATCCGGGCTCGAATCTGGAGGGCGTTGACGACCGCTTGCCCCCGATAGTGATTGTTCGTGATGACGAAGGTCTCGGACGCGTTCTCGCTGACCTCCGAGATACTGTCCACCCACGGGTCGAGCTCCTCCGCGCTATAGAGATAGTCGTAGCGTTGATCTCTTCCGGCGTCTTCATTGAACCATTGGGCGTAATTTCTTCCGTGAAAACGGAAGTAGCCGACCTCACTCGTGGTCTCTCGGCTCGGAGAGAGCGAGCGCCCGATCACGGGCTGGTCGATGTTGCAAAACCCGACCCGAAGGCGTCTGAGGAGCTCGAAGAACTCGGGTTGGGACCAAGAGTCGTGTCGGATCTCGACGACCCTGGGATAGTCGCGAAGGCGTTCGAGAAGCTCCTCCAGATAAGCCTCGTTGGAAGCGTCGTGCTTGAAGGACCACGGAAACTGGAGCAGGAGAGCTCCGAGCACGCCGGCCTCTTGAAGGGGGCTCAGCGCGCGAACGAAATCGAGAAGGTCGGATTCTGCGGGTCCACGCTCGTGCGTGAGTCCGCGATACAGCTTGATCGAGAATTTGAACCGAGGGTTATGTTCAACCCGACGGACCCAAGAGCTCGTCGTCCGGACGGTCGGTATCCGATAGAAGGGGCTGTTGACTTCGACGGTGTCGAAGTAGCTCGCGAGATGGACGAGCCCGTCTATCCGAGTCCCCGGGGGATAAACGATACCGTCCCAGTCCGGATAGGACCACCCTGCCACCCCGGTGAATAGGGTCGTCGGCGTCTCGCTCAGTCGGTCTTGAGGTTGAGGCTCTGCACCCACTCGCCGGCTTGCTCGCGAGAGCGGACCTTTCGAAAATCCCGCCACGCTTCGCGCGCGTCACGATGTTTTTCCACGAAATCAGCGAACTTGGCTCCGTCGTGGTCGTCCTCGATGACCTTGTCCAGCTTTTCGCGGAGCTCCCCTTCGAGACTCTCGACGAAAGAATCTTGCTCTTTTAGAGCTTGCTCTAGCGTCGGTTTCGGAACTTGAATATAGCGACCTCGGGTATCGGATTCGAGCGCCCATACGAGCTCTTGGGTTTCCGGGTCCACGTGATCTTCGAGGACATTGAACACCCGTCCGGAGTCGCCGTCGAGGTAGTAACTCCGTTCTACCGAGTCATCGCTGAAAGCAACGACCACCGCTTCCAGATCGACTTTCACCGCGTTGTTTCCCTCCTATGGTTGGCGGTTTGTAGTTCCGCTATCAAATATGACGTGACGAATATCATTGGTTATTTGATCGGCGTGAGCGCTAGAAGTTGATGGTTGAGCGTGTCTACTATTCTAGTCGACGGGGAAAGGGTGCATCAAGCAACTAAAGGCACCCCCGTCTGCCGATGGTCTCAGGATTTCTCGTATTTCGGCAGGGAGACACGAGTGGGCTTGTCCACTCGATAACCCAGAGCGTAGTCCGCCTGCATCAACGTATGGATCTCTCGGGTGCCTTCATAAATGACCGCGCCCTTCGAGTTCCGCCAGAAGCGACCGACTGGATATTCGTCGGAATAGCCGTAGGAGCCGAAGATCTGTACCGCGTCCGAGCCTGCGCGCTCAGACGCAACGGTGGAGACCCATTTTGCGAGCGAAGTCTCCTTGGTATTTCTCCGACCTTCGTTCTTTAACACGCCAGCCTTGAGCCAGAGCAAACGCGAGCACTCATAGTCGCGAGCCATGTTCGCGATCATCTGTTTCACGAGCTGGTGCTGGCCGATGGCCTGGCCGAAGGTGTGCCGCTCGTTCGCCCAACCGACGCTCGCATCGAGACAAGCTCGGATCAATCCGGTCGCTCCGGCCGCGACGGTATAGCGTCCTTGATCGAGCGCGAACATCGCAATCTTGAACCCTTCGCCCTCGTTTCCCAGTAGATTGTCTTCGGACACTTCGACGTCGGTGAGGCTGAACCAGCCCGTGTTGCCGGCCTTGATACCCCACTTGTGGGTCATGGCGCCGCTTTCGAAGCCGTCGTAGCCGCGCTCGACGATGAAGGCTGACAAACCGCTATGGTCGCGGTTCTTCTTCTTCTCGAGATCGGTCCACGCGATGACGAGGAAGTTATCCGCGACCTCTGCCAGTGAGATCCAGTGCTTCTCACCGTTGAGAAGGTAGCGATCGCCCTTTTTTACCGCGGTGGTCTGAATGCCGACGGCATCGCTCCCCGCATTGGGCTCGGTCAGTCCGTAGGTGGCGATCTTCTCGCCTTTCGCTTGCGGGACGAGATAGCGCTCTTTCTGGTCGTCGCTACCCCAAGAGAGCAGCGAAAGACAATTGAGTCCGACGTGAACGGACATGAGGACGCGGAGGGAGGTGTCGACATATTCGAGCTCTTCGCACGCGAGCCCCAATGAGACGTAGTCCATCCCAGCACCGCCATAGGATTCCGGGACACAGATGCCGAGCAGGTTGAGCTTCGCCATCTTCTGGAGGATGGAACGGTCGAAATGTTTCTTACTGTCGTTTTCTTGGATGTGAGGAGCGACTTCTTTGGCGGCGAAATCGCGAACCATCGTCTCTACCGCGAGATGGTCCTCCTCTAGATCGAAGTTGATCATGAACTCTCCTGCAAAAGGTGGTCAGTATACCAGTCGTCGTCACGGGGCCGCTAGCGGATCCGTCGCGGCGAAGCCGAACGGTTCAGGTGGCACGGGCTGCTAGCCTACTTGTTCCGCCACTCCGGAGCGCGCCGCTCGCGAATGGCTCGCACACCTTCCTTGGCGTCCTCGGTCGACATCAGCTGGTCGAGGTAGACGCTCGCGGTGTGCCGCAATCCTTCGTCCATGCTCAAGCCCATCGAATCGGCGACGGCGCGCCGGGCGAGTCTGAGCACGGGGGTGGAAAAGCCTCTCAAGAAACCGATCCAACGCTGGGTCTCGGCGTCGATGGCGTCCGGTGCGATGGCGCGGGTGATGAGACCGATAGACTCGGCCTCGCGTGCTTCGTAGATTCTGCCCGTCAAAATCATCTCCATCGCACGGTGCCTTCCGATGAGGCGCGGATATAGAGTTGGAGCGACGGTTGGAAACAAACCGGCTTTCAGCTCGGGCTGGCCGAGCTTCGAGCCTTCCGAGGCGAAGCAAAAGTCGCAGCTTGCGGCCAACTCGCAGCCGGCGCCCACCGCCATTCCTTTCACGACCGAGATGCTCACGCATTCCAGGTCCTGGAGCTTTCGAACCACACGGTGAAACGACTCGAGGAGTTGATAAGTGTGCTCGTCGGTGTGCTCTGCGAGCTCGAGCCCACTCGAGAACGCCTGCTCCGAGCCCAGGAGCAAAGCAATCTTCAGGCTCTCATCGCGCTCGGCTTGCTCGAGAGCTTCGTGGAGCGCTTCGAGGGTCGCGACGCTGAGAGCGTTTCTTGCCTCAGGCCGGGACAGGGTGACGTGAGCGACATCCCCGTCGACTCGGAATGTAACCGGAGGCGGCGACGTCGACATGGCGGTTGTGTCGTCGATCGGGTCGTCCATAAATGAGAATGCTAGCACACGGCTCTCGGGATCTCGACGTGTGTGTAGCTCGAGAAACCAACTTGTGCTAGAAAGGAAAGACAAGCCTTTAACGGAGTAACGACGCCGGGCGATTCCCCGGGTCCACGATGCGGCGATACCCCGTCGGAGCGGCGCCGTCGCTCTCGACGAGGATAGCGACGACGTGGCCGGGTAGCGCCCGATTCTTGGTGTGTTGGCTTAGGTGACCGAATGAACTGTCCGAAATGCGACTTCGAGACCACCGAGGCGTCATGTCCTCGCTGCGGTGTCGTGTTCGCCAAGCTTGGCCGGGACCGGCCATCACGTGCGGAGTCCGCGCCGCCTCCGTCACCGCCTGCAGCGCCCGTTTCTCGCATCAACCGGGCACCGATGGGCGCCCAAGATCGACAACCGTTCTCCTTCGTCAATGCTGGTTTGTTGACAGTGCTGCTTTCCGTCTCGGGCTACTACGCGTGGACGATGCTCCGGCCACCCGAAGAGCCCGGCGAGGCCTCGATGGCTCCGACGAGCGTCGCGGCAGGCCTGCCACCGGAACGACTCGCTCCCTCTCGAGCGCCATCTACGGGCGAGCCCGTGCCTCCTCTGCTGCTCGAGGGTTTGACGGTCGTGGAAGCTCCGGACGTGTCAGAGCTCGTGGTGACGGAGGCTGTCGAGATTCCGGATCTGCCGGAGTTGACGGCGCGCTCCGTGACGCCGGCCGTCCTCGCGTGGGCGGCGGATTTGGCCCGGAAGAACCCCGGCGTCGACGAGTTGAGAGACTACGTCATTGCAGCTCATTTCGTCGCGGCAGGACGGGAGACCCGCGCCGGACGCTATCGTGAGGCCTTGCGGCTGCTCGACGCGTGCGAGGACTGGGGGCCGCCCGCCGGAGACGTCGCCTCCTTTCGTGCTGCCATTCACGGCGCGCAGGAAGAATGGGAGCCGGCGCTCAAATGGGCGCAGCTGGCGATAGCCTCCGGTTCGCGCGCCAATCCTGCGGAAATGCACCACATTATCGGCAAGGTGCATTACTACCGGGAGGAGATGCCCAAGGCCATTCAGGCGTTTCGGACTGCGTTGGACATTCGCGACGACCCGGAGATCCGTACATCTTTGGACCGCGCTCTTCGCGAAGCCTCGAGCTCCGCTGGGCTGAGGAACCAGAAGCTTGCGCATTTCATCGTCCGCTACGAAGGTGGAACGATGGAGGATACCGGGCGGATGGTCATCGACACGATGGATCGCAGCTATGCGACGCTCGTCTCGCAATTGGGCTTCGAGCCTTCCGAGCGCGTCGTCGTCATCCTGTACTCTCGGCAAGACTACCGCGCCATGGGTGGACCGCATTGGTCGGCTGGGATGTTCGACGGCAAGATCCGTGTGCCGGTACAGGGCCTCGAGCGTCTAGACGACGGCATCCGCACGACGCTTCATCACGAGCTCGCCCATGCTTTCATCCACTCACTCGCCGGAAAGGCGGCCCCTCGTTGGTTGCATGAAGGGATTGCGGAGTTCGTCGAGGGGATCCGCACGGAGCACAACGGCCCGCTATTGGCCGAGGCCCTCCAGCAAGGCGGTAGCTTTGCGCACTGCCTTTCTACCGTCCAGTGCAATCCCCGATTGTTCTACGCGGCATCGGCGTCCGTGGTCGATTACCTGGTGCAGCAGCGTGGGTTGCGTGGGATCCGGGACGTTTTGGCGGCCCTAGGAAATGGAACCGATGTCGATAGCGCCTTGCGTAAGGTCTTCTCGCGCGACGTGGGCTCACTGGTCCGTGACTGGGAGCATTTCGTCCGGCGAAGGTACGGGTGAGCGTCGACCATGTCCAGCCTTCTTCATCGAAGGGGAGCTTGAACAAAACGCGTCGCTGCTGTTAAATTAGGCGCAGTTCAAAACAGCAGCCATTTTCGCACCACGAGACCTATGATTAGAGTCGCTTGTCCGCACTGCCAAACCAAATATCGTTTCGACGAAGCCCAGCTCGCGGGAAAGTCCCGTGTCAAAGCGAAATGTAAGAAATGCGATGGGAAGATCGATATCGACATCGCCCAAAGCACGCAAGACCAGACCATGGTCCGGTCGGTAGAGGAGCCGGCCCCGCCGGCCCCTGCGCCGAGCTCGGTGCCTTCGGCTCCGGTTCCCGCCGTTACGGCCACGGACGAAGCTTTCGGGGAGCCTCTTGGAGAGGCCGCTCAGGACGATGTGGATTTTGAGGGCGGGCAGCTCAGTACGGCGAGGGTGAGACGGTTGCGCTCAGACGAGCCCGCCGTCGATCAGACGATTACCGGTACGGCCATCGATAGCGAGATTCAGCTGCCGCCGGACAAGAAGTATTCGCTAGCCGTGCTTCAAGGCAAGGCCAGCGGGCAGATCTTCGAGATCCAAAAAGTACGGACTCTGCTCGGCCGAGCGGATAGCGATGTGATCATCGATGATCCGGAAGCGTCTCGACAACACGCTGCGATCGAGATCTATGGAGCGCGCGTCATGGTGGCTGATCTCAAGAGCACCAACGGGACCTTCGTCGACGGGCAAGAGATCGACAAGAGCGAGCTTCAGAACCACTCCGAATTTCGTATCGGTGAGCATGTGTTCATGCTCATCGTCACCGATCGCGAATAGCTTCGGCGGCCTCCTCCGTCGTCTGTTCCGAGACCAACTTCTCGAGCGCTTCTCGCGCCGCGAGAAGCTGAGCCTTTTTCTTGGTCGAGCCGTTCGCTTTGCCGAGACTGCGTTCTCCGACGAGGAGCTCGACGTGGAAAATTTTCTGGTGCTCCGGGCCGCTCTCGGCAGTGACGAGATATTTCGCCGGTTCGAGGCTTCGCGCTTGCAAGAACTCCTGCAGGGTCGTCTTCGGATCCTCGACCACGGCCCGACCCTCTCGGATCTCTTCGATGAGCGGGGCATAGAGAGGGGTGAGAAACTTGCCTGCCTCGACGACTCCCGCGTCCAAATAGATCGCGGCAACGACGGCTTCGAGCGCGTTTGCCGCCAAAGCTTTCTTCTTCCTGCCCCCCGTCTTTTCTTCCCCGCGTCCGAGGCGCAAGAACTGCGGGATCTCGAGAGAGAGGGCTAGACCGGAGAGCGCGGTGGCACTGACGAGATAGGCTTTGATCTTGGACTTGCGTCCTTCGGAGAGCTCGGGGAACTCGCGATAGATGTGATCGGTGACGAGAAATCCGAGCACCGAGTCTCCAAGAAACTCCATCGACTCGTTGTGAGCTTCGTTTCCGCTCTCGTGAGCGTAGGACTTGTGAGTCAGTGCTTTTTGTAGGAGGGAGGGATCGCGAAACTGGTGGCCAATGCGGTTTTGCAGCTCTAAGAAATCGGTCTTGGGCTCGGTCGTCACAGCATCGTCGAGTCGGCGCCTTCATGGAGCGTGGCGCGCGTGGAGAAAGTTGGTCGTCCTCGCAAGACGGCTCCGGTCGCATCCTGCGCGGCGCCAGCGGGTGTCAAAGTGTGGATCGATTTTACTACAAGACTTTGACGAGGACCATCGTCATATCATCGTGTTGCATCGCCCCCGCGGAGAAATCGAACACTTCATCGACCATCTTCTCTCGAAGCTCCTCCATGTCGAGCTCTTGGTTCTTCTCGACGATGGCGCGGATTCGGTCCTCGCCGAAAAGCTCGGAGTCGGGGTTCATGGCCTCGGACAGCCCGTCCGTGAAGAACAAGAACAGGTCCCCGGTACCGAGAGGCACGGACGCTTCCCTCAACACCCGCTCGAAGTGCGGTCCTTTGTCGAGTGCGAGTCCCATCCCGTCCGGCGCGAGGACATCGATCTCGAGAGGGCTGCTTGCCGGCAGGTGAAAGATCGGATTGTGGCCTGCCCGTGCATAAGTCATGACTCGCTGTTTCATGTCGATGACGGCATAGACCATCGTGATGAAGCTGCGACTATCCATGTTCGCCGCGAGAATCTTGTTCGCTTCGACGAGGAGCTTGCGGGGGGAGTGATAGATCTGAGAGAGGGAGAGAACCAACCCCTTCAATTCGGCCATGTAGAGCGCCGCGGACGTGCCTTTGCCCGACACGTCCGCGATCAGAAGAGCGCAGCGATCCTCGTCGATCGGAATGAAATCGTAATAATCTCCCCCGACCTCCGTGGCGGGAAGACATAAAGCAGAGATCGAGAGCCCGGCGACGTGCACTCGGTCTTTTGGAAGGAGGCTCATCTGAATGCTGCGGGCGATTCTCAACTCTTCTTCGAGGCGTTCTTTCTCTGCTCCCTGGCGGAGAAGATCTTGGATGCTCGTCGTCATGAGATTGAACGACTCGGCGAGCTCGCCGAGCTGGTCTCTCGAGCGGATGTGGACCTTGTAGCTGAAATCCCCCTGACGAACGTGCTCGGTTCCTTGACTCAGGGCGTGGACCGAGCCGGTGATCGACCGAGCGAGAACGAAACCGACGAAGATTGCGAAGACTTGAATCACCAAGAACAAACCCGCGAGGAGGACCATCCCGGTGACGAGGAGCTGGCCGACATCGGGACGGCTCGGGCCGAGCGGCAACGCGCCCGATGCGATGCTCTGATAGAAGTTGATGAACGGGAAGCCGAACTGTACGAACACCAGCTGAGAGCTTTCGGACTGCGGGGCGTCGAAGCGCTCCGTGGAGAACAACGCCCACCACGGAATCGTCCAGCTCGGCCGGGCTTGGATCGGAGGCTTGGGTGCTCCGCCCAGGGGCGCGAACACATTGGACTCGTCGGAGTCGCTGGCCACGCTCGCCAAGACCTGGTCGACATGAAATCCGAGCTCGAGTGCGGCGCGGTCGAGGACACCTCTGAGCGGTGCGAGAACGATGACGGTCGCGGATTCGGAGCCGCTCGCGGGAGAGGAGCTACCCGCCGTGAATGTCGAGCCGGCGATCTGGACCGTTCCTTGAAAGCCCTCCGCGAGCCAGTCGGGGAGCCGGGTGCCGACCTCTGGTGTGGCGGTCCAATCAGATGTGGCGACGACTCTCTGGATACGACCGCGACGATGTTCGAGATAAATTGAGCCGGCGCCGGGAAGGGAGTCGGGCAGTTTCTCGGTACGCTCTTCGAGCACGCGTCGGACGACGCCGTCTCTGAATCTGGAGGCGCTCTCCCGTCGAGCGCCGAGCTGAGCCAGGGTCAAATCCGCCGCCCGTGAGGCGTTCGTCTCGGCGCGCTGCACGGTCGTGTTCAGCATATAGGAGCTCATCTGACCCAGCGAGAAATAGCCCATCACGACGAAGAACGCGAGGATCAAGACCGTCGGCACCAGTCCGATCAACAAGTACGAGATGACGAGCTTGCGCCGGATACGCCACAAGAGCTTGTTGCGCAGGCGTCCGAGACCCCAAACCGCCACGATCGTGAGGTACGCCCATAGTCCGAAAGTGGCGATCGAGTTCAGGGCCGGTGGCACCACCCCCAAAGTTCCGAGCAATCGAACCGCACATAGCAATAGCAATAGCTGGCCGCGACGGGTGCGAAGCAGAAAATGCTTCCAGCCAGAGTCCGGGGGCGATCGTTTCACGCTCGGAAGCAAACGATCGGAAGACATCAACGGTGTGGGATTGAGCGCATGACTCAGTGAACCTCCGCAATATAGCACAGCCGGCGCGTCGTCGAGCTTGACCCCTCGTGGGCGCGTGGATATCCTAGAGATCGGTTATGTGCCAATGACAGTTTCATTTAGCGCGATCCTTACGAGCGCGATCCTGCTGCTGGCGCCCTTCGCAACCGGCTCACAGCAGCCAGTGCTCGTCCTCGACGGCGTGATCGTCGCGGCCAACCCGGTGCACTCGGTCGCGCTGATTCGCGAAGGTGGAGCCCAACGAGCGCGAGCGCTCCGCGTCGGGCAGATCTATCGCGGCTATACCCTGGTCGAGATCTCGAGTGGGTGGGTACGCCTTCGTGGAGAGGTGGGGACGGTCGTTTTGGAGCTCGGAGGGGGAGGACCAAGCGCGTCTATCGATCGCCCGGGTCCCAGCCCAAAGCCCGCCGAACCTGAGCTTGCGTGGCAACGCCGCACCTACTCACGTGCGACCGACGGGCGGCGTCTGGACAAAGAGATCCCGGTCATTCTCAGCGACACCGAGCTCACGCCGAGAGTGCAGCGCGGAGAGATTCATGGCCTGGAGCTTCTCCGGATACCGGACGGCACGCTGTTGAGCGAGGCCGGACTTCGGCCCGGAGACGTGCTCAAGAGCCTCAACGGAGAGCCGCTGCACGGGCTCGAATCGCTATGGAAGCTCCTCGCGCGTTTCGACGGGCAATCCGAGCTTCGACTGATCGTCGAGCGGCGTGGCGAGGTCGTGCGCCTCGCCTACGCGATCGAGAACTGAGCCGCTCGCTCCACGTCTCGTAGATCGAGCTCGCCGCCGCGCCAAAGCTTCGCGAAGCGACGGTAGAGCTCAGACGCGTCCTCTCGTCGACCCCTAGCGGCGCGGTCCTCGCCCAAAAGGTACAAGCTTCGGATGTAGGGGAGGGGCCAGTAGAGGATTCCGTCTCGCTTGGCCACGATGCGCTCTAACGCGTCTGACCCGAGCTCTCGATTCTCACTCGCGACGAGCGCGCGAGCCGCAGCCGCTTGGAG
The DNA here is from genome assembly GCA_029263435.1 of Acidobacteriota bacterium. GTDB lineage: Bacteria > Acidobacteriota > Vicinamibacteria > Marinacidobacterales > SMYC01 > JAJCXL01. The sequence continues at coordinate 11,358 of JAJCXL010000350.1, forward strand.
GGGAAGGGTCTGCCGCGGTGAGGCCGTTACCGCGTCTTCTCGGACGGCTTCACGGAGACGGTCGACATCGGAATCGAGCTCTCCTTCGACGTGGGCTGCGCTGTCCGCTTCGAGGGTGGGCAAGAGCTGTCGCACGATGTCTTTCTGGTCGAGCCGCGCATGAGCGAGCGCGCGCCAGTAGCGGGTCTGAGGATCCTCTTCGAGGTCGAGATCTCCGAGAGCGGTCAGAGCGAGCCCGGGAGCACCCATTTCGAGGTGGACGTGGGCGGCCATGCGCCGAGCCACCGCGGCGAGCGGGTCGAGGCCGGAGTAGCTTCGGCTCGCGCGATTCAGAGCGTCGAGAGCGGCCGAGCACTGTCCGGAGGCGAGCTCTGCGAGTGCGACATGGTTGTGCCCGACGAAACGCCACAGCTTCTCGTGTGAGCGCGTGTGTCCCATCGCCCGCTCGACGGCTCGAGACGCGTCATCGTCGAGCATCGCCCGCGACCAGCTCCCGAGCGCGAGCTCATGCAGGTGCGCCGAATAGTCGAGAGATGAAGGGGATTTGTTCGACGGGGCCACGCGAATGAGCCTACCCGCAAGCGCTCACGGTGGAGACGGATCCACGACGGTGATTGCGATCTCGCCGGGAAGAGCCATACCGAGCACTTCGCGAGCCTGCCGCTCGATGGCGAGTGGGTCGGTCCGAAGGGCGTGGATCTCTTCCGCCATCCGCTCGTTGTGCGTACGGAGCGCTTCGATTTCCATCGCGAGCGCGTCGTGCCGGGTTCTCGCGTCTCTCAATCCCCGAACCCCACGCTCGCCGAACAATGCGTTCAACGTGGAAAGCGCGATGATGAGAAAAACCGCCAGCCCTAAGATTTTCTTCTTGACGGTTGATTCATGGAGACGCCGCTTTCGATCGGAGCCCCGGTGAGGAGGCTGTCGCGAGGCATTGTGCGGCGGGTGAATCGTCGTCATTTGTCGGCAGCGTGCTCGGCGCGAAACCGCGTCGTGGGATTATACCAAGTAAGAAAGCTCCGGGGGGCGCGACCCCGGCAAACCAGAGGAGGCTCTCGTGACCGATCATATATTGGCGATGACGACCCTTTCGACCGAGGGGGAGGCTGCCAAGCTTGCGTCTCAGCTCGTTGAGAGACGGCTCATCGCTTGTGCCACCATTCTTCCGGGTGCGCGAAGCATCTACCGCTATCGAGGCAAAGTGGAGGACGAGAGCGAGAGCGTGGTGTTGATGAAAACCCGCTCGGAGCTCACCCGAGCGCTGCGAGATACCCTCGTCGCACTGCACCCCTATGACGTTTTCGAGCTCATCGTCGTCCCCATAGACGATGGCAACGAAGACTACCTCGCATGGATCGACGAGAACGTCGGGACGCGAGGTGTCATCGGTCGCGAAGAAACTGAATGAAATCGGTACTCGTTACGCTCGCGTCGGACTGTCGGAGCAAGGTCACGGCTTGGCCGCGATGGTAAGACGAGTGGTTCGCGAGGTGCCGAAACATATCGGCGAAGGTGTGGTGAAAGGTCTTGCCGGCCAACGTCTGGATGGCTAGCTCCCGCTCCAGATCTTCGTCCTCGAGCTTCGCGACGAAACCTTCGATAGCGGCACTCACCGAATCGAAACGCTCGCGCAGCCGCTCGAAAGTCCCCACCTCGCTCGACTCGGGTAGACCTACCCCGGCTCGTCCCTGCCATCGCGCGAGCCAGACTTCTTCGGCGCCGACGAGATGTACCAGAGTGCCGAAAATGCTTCCGTGGGACGTTTTCCCCTTGTGGTGGAGGAGCGCCACATCCAGCGGCTCGACACATTTCAAGATCCGCTCATTGGCCCATCGGTCGTAGGTGAACAGGAGCTCTGCTTCAGATTTGTTCATCGGGGCCCTCCTCCAGGCTCAGCAATCTCGAAGACCGGTAGTGGCTTTACCCGAGTCCCGTCGGCGCTGATCACGACGACGCGGTGAGCGTCCGTGTCCGCGACCAGCACTTGGCCGCCGTCGAGCTGATGAAGTCCGGTCGGCGCCGTGAGCGAGTCCGCATCGGTGGCGCTGAACCACGTCGTCGCCTCGGGAGGCTCCGTGCGCACTGCTTTGATCTTGTGATTGTAGGTATCGGCGACGAGAAGCCCGTGAGGGCCGAAAGCAATCGCTTCGGGGTGTTGTAGTCTGGCGTCTTCGAAGTGTCCGTCGCGATCCCCGAACTCGAACAGTCCGTGGCCCAACAAGGTCGACACCCTCGCGGAGACCGTATCGATCCGTCGGAGCGCCGAGGCCTCGCTATCCACCACGTAGAGCGCGTCGCCATCGGCCGTGAGGCCCGTCGGTTGGGCGAAGGTCGCATCGTGAAGGGCACCATCATCGATGGCTTCGCGGCCGCTGCCGGCGAACACCACGATCGCTCTTTGCTCGGGGAGATAGGCCCAGATCTGATGGGCGCCCGCCATCGCGATGAAGACGATGCCGTCCTTGAAAGCGAGGTCGGTGGGCGATCGCAACGCTACCTCTCGCGCGGGTGTGAGCTCTTGGGGGACGTCTCGTCCCAAGACTCCCGTGCCCGCGAGCGTGCTCACTTCGAAGCTTTCGAGGTCGATGCTTCGCACCGCGTGGTTGCCGGTATCGGCGACGAGCAACGAGTGTCCGTCATAGAGGAGCCCGCCGGGACGGTGAAAGCGCGCTCGATCGAAAGCCCCGTCGACCAGACCGGGCTCTCCGCATCCGATGGTCCGCGTGTGTCGACCCCCTCCATCGGTCAACACCACCCGATGATGGCCGGCATCCGATACGGCCAACCCAGCCGCGGTCGCGGTGACACTCGTGGGGTAGCGAAGACCGAGTGACGGTGCGCGCGTCGGGCGTGAGACGTGATATCGCTTTCCCCGCGTCTTCGCCGTGTCGGCCTCGCTCAAGAGCTCTTGGACGAGCGTCTCCAGTGTCTCCAGTCGCTGCTCTCCGGCGAGTGCGTGAGCGATGGTGCCGTCGGGGCGTATGAAGATGAGGGTCGGCCACGCGCGCACGGTGTAGGCGTGCCAGATCTGATGGTCGCGATCGATGAGCACGGGATGGTCGACACCGTGTCGCAGCCAGACGTCCTCGATCCGATCTTTGTTCGCTTCGGCCTCGAACTTGTTCGAGTGGATCGATAGTGTCACGAGGGGCTCGTCCCTAAAACGTCCTGCCAGCGCTCCCAGCACGGGGAGCAAGTGAAGGCAGTTGATTCAGCCCGAGGTCCAGAAGTGCAGCAGAACGACGTTTCCACGCAATCGCGACAAGGTGAGAGGTTCGCTCGTTCCGATCCATTCGAAATCCTTCGGAAGCTCGGGCGCGTGAATTCGTGGCTCACTCATTGGGCAAGGATAGAACAGCTGGTAGAATCGCGCACCATGGCCGACCATATGTACAAAGTTATCTTCGTCAACCAGGGGGAGATTTATGAGATCTATGCACGCAAGGTCTCTCAAGGGGGGTTGTTCGGATTCGTGGAAGTCGAGGAGTTGGCTTTCGGGCAAAACACGAAGGTCGTGATCGACCCATCGCAAGAGAGGCTCGAGCGAGAGTTCGAAGGCGTCAAGCGAGTGCACCTACCGATGCATTCAGTCGTGCGTATCGATGAAGTCGAAAAACCCGGGGTCGGGCGGATCTCGACCTCTACGGGTGAGGGAAACCTTCGCCCCTTCCCCACGATGTTTCCCCCGAAAGGAGATTCCGGCGGCGGGGACTGACGTCGTCGTGTTGCATTCTCCCGTCGGCGTCGACACCTGCGATCGCGGTGACTTGCGCCAGGATCGGTGGAGAAAAGACCCGAAATCGCCTCGCGACCTGCGATTCGTAGGGAAATCGCAACTAGGGAAATCCTTACTCTAGACAGGGATTCTCGGAAGTCCTAATATTTGAACAGTTTTCCGCTCTCCACTCATACTTAATTTATCGGGCGGGAAAGATACCTACATGAGTTGCATCAGTGAGGAGTCATACCGTGTCCATCAACGGAGAACGTCTCGGGAGAGTCATCGTACTGAGTAGTGGGTTGTTCGTTCTGAGCCAGATGTGGGCTCAAATGGCGATGGAGATTCACTTCCCGTTGGCGTTGAAGCTGGGGCCGTTGACGGCCGTCTTGTTTCTTCAATAGGGGGATTTGGTCTCGTTTCTCCAATGAGACGCACGGGCTCGTGCGGAGCGGTTGACAGCGTTTCCGAAAAGTCGCTATTTTCGACGTTGTGCTGCTGGCTCTGACGACACTTCTCGTTCCCGCGTTTCTCGCGGGACAGCCCTGTGCCGAGCTCATCGAGGATCAGCTCGTTGCCTGGAAGGCGAGCCCGGAGGTCTTGAGAGCGCCAGGTGGGCCCGAAGGGGGCGCGGTCTATCGCATCGCGACGTCGCGCATAGGAGTCTGGCTGACCTATCACCAGCCTCGAGGCACCCACCATCAGAGCTTGTTCCGCACGGACTCCAAAGAGACCGTTCGTCTCGACTATCTCGACGGTTGTCGGGTGGCTCGCTCCGAGAGCCGAAATCCCGCACCAGCCCCGGACGCTTTCACCGACGAGATGCTGAGGATGGCGCTCAACGAGAGCCCGCGTCTCGTCGTCTACTTGTGGTCACCCCATTCACCTCTATCCGTGGATGGCTATCACGAGATCGCGGCGGCGGCCGCGGATCTCGAAGTGCGCTTCATCGCGATCTCGGACGCTTCCGCGGACCCTTCGTACCGAGACGCCACCGCGGATGCGAGCGGCATTCCAAAGCTCGCCCGCCGGCCGCTAGGCTCGACGGAGCTCTTGTTCCGAGACCTCGCGGTGCACACGCCCGCGATACTGGTATTCGCCTGGGGCGAGGCGAGCGCGCCGCTCCCCGGTTTTCGTTTGCGGGACGCGTATCGCGAATATCTGCGCTCTATATTCGAGCGGAGTGGGCGGTGAGAAGTGGACGGTCCGGTTGCCGGAGTCTATGATGAAGGGCGTACGGCCAGTGGGTTCGCGCGCCTGTTTTCTCTGACATGAGGAACATCTGAGAGATGCCTATTTTCGAGTATCGATGCGAAAAGTGCGACGAGGCGTTCGAGACGCTCGTCATGGGTAAAGAGATTCCCGAGTGTCCCGGATGTCACGGAACCAAGCTCGAGCGCTTGCTGTCCACGTTCGCGGCCGTGACGGGCACGAGCGGAGGTCGAGCGGAGCTCAACGCGGGGCCCGAGTCATGCGGCTCGTGCGGCGATCCCCGAGGGCCGGGCGCCTGCTCGGTCAACTAGGCTCTGCTGACGGTCGGTTCGAGACCGCTTGACGGCGCGGCGACGGCGAGCTCAGCCTGACGGCGCGGCGACGGCTAGCTCGCGTTGGCACAAAACGCCTCTAGCGTTTCGCGCCGGACCATTCCTTCTTGCCACTTCTCCTCGACGAGGGCGGAGCACTGCTTCGGGTTGAGGCTTGCTACGATCCACGGCGTCTCGTGGTCCTTGGGCGCAGGCGCATTCGGCGCGCAGGCGCCATACCAGAGACTCCCTATGGCCGCGGCGCTTTTGCGGCTTGCTTCGGAGTCGAAAAAGCTCTTCTTCAATAGTGACGTTTTGATGGGATTCGTGACTTTGAAATAGAAGCGCTTGTCCTTCTCGCTTTCTTTGGGGACGGCGTTGAAAAGGTAAAAGAGATTACCGTCGGGAAGGAAAGCCGGAAAGTAGTTGCCCACGCCTTCGGCGAGCGACGTCGTCAGACGCCTCATATTGCGATAACCGGTGATGTCGCCTTTGGCGTCTCGGTCGAGATCGACGACCACCACGTCCGTCGTCGTATCCGCCGGAAGGCCTCCGTTGATGAAAGGAGTCAAATAGCCCCCTTTGCTGATGTGAAACGTGAGCTGCGACCCGTCGAAGCTGAAATCGGCTTTGCCGGCGGCGAAGCCGAAATCGATCACTTCTTTGCAGCTCGTGGTGCCTTGGTCGGGGCTTACACTCACGATCTCGTAGAGCTTGAGTGACGAGCCGGGCGAGTACTCGCGTTCTTCGCTCGAGCTCGTGTACGACGCGACGTAGCGGGCGTCCTTGGAAATGAATGGAGTGTTGAGATCATTCTTGATCTCCGGACACAGTTTCATCGGCTCGCTCGCGGCGACGTTGACGGTGTCTCCGCCGCGTCGGCTGAAGGCGTAGTCGACGATGCGGAACCCGGACTCGCTCGAAGTCCCCGAGAACATGACGCGGTAGGTTCTCGTGAACTCCCCATTGGGGTTCGCTCCGCGGTCTCCGTCGCGATTGACGATGCCCGTCGATTGGTAATAGACCTTTCTCAAGTCCTCGTGCTCGTGGATGTAGACCGGCTCGACGTCGAGTGCGTCCTCGCCGCGCTCGAGGTAACCGAGTAGCTCGGTCGCGTCGTAGAATCGTATATATTCGTCGGAAGTGTAGTAGGACGGTACCGTCATGTAGAGTCCGTCCGGCGTGGCGACGGCATCGGACCGATCCGGTATCTTGATCCGCTCCCCGGAACCCAGGTCGTAGAGATAGTTCTGATCGTGACTGGCGAAACCAACCACCCAAGCCGCGCTTCGATTCGGTACCGGTCTCGCGAACCAGTTGACGTCATCGATAGGCGGCTCGCCCTCAGCGGGTCGCACCGTATCCACCCGCGAGCCCGTGCCTTCGATGGAGCAGTAGTCGATCTCGACGCTTTCGATAGGCTCCGGGGGCGATTGACAGGCAACGAGCGTCACCATGCCGAGCAAGATTGAGATAGCGGATCGCTTCATAGAGGAAATTGTAGAGATGCCATCGACTTCAAGCAAGCTCGCTACCCTATGTGTTCTCGTCGCGTCCTCCGTCGCCGGGGCCAGCGCCGAAAGCCGCGTCGACGCACTCTTCGCGGGCTGGAGCCACCCAGACACTCCTGGCTGTGCGGTGGGCATCATCGAAGACGGTGCCTTCGTGTACCGGCAGGCCTACGGCGCGGCCAATCTCGAGCACGACGTGCCGTTGAGCTCGAGCTCGGTGTTCCGGATGGCTTCCGTCTCGAAGCAGTTTGCCGCCTTCGCCGTTTTGCTCGCGGAGCAGCAGGGACGGCTCGCGCTTGATGACGATATTCGCAAGTTCATTCCCGAGCTTCCCGTCGTCTCACCTGCGGTCACGCTGCGCCACCTCATCCACCACACGAGCGGCATTCGCGACTATTTGACGGTCATGTATCTCGCCGGATTCGATGAGGATGCGATCTACACGAACGAGGAGGTCCTAGAGCGTTTGTCCCTCTTGGAGGGGACCAATTTCGCAGCCGGTAGCGAGTATCTCTATAGCAACTCCGGATATTTCTTACTGTCTCAGATCGTTTTGCGCGCCACCGGACTCGCGCTTTCGGAGTTCTCCGAGAAGTTCATCTTCGAGCCGCTCGGAATGAACCACACGCACTTTCATGACGACTTGCGGAAGGTCGTCAAGTCTCGCGCCTCGGGCTACCGCCCGCGAGCGGAGGGTGGCTTCGAACTGCACGGCACTGGGCTCAACATGGTGGGGGATGGTGGGCTGTACACCAGTGTCGACGACCTGCTGGCTTGGGATCGAAATTTCTACACAGGAGAAGTAGGCGGAGAGATCCTTCGGAGGCGCCGCCTACAGACCCCGACGCTTTCGGACGGGACTCCGCAGATCTACGCGGCAGGCGTGCAGGTAACGCCCCTTCGCGGAAGACGGACGATATCCCACGGCGGGTCGTGGGTCGGATTTCGCACCGCGATGTTGATGTATCCAGAGGAGCGGTTGTCGGTCTACGTCTTGTGCAATGTCTCCACTGCGACACCCACGATCCGAGCACGAGAGATCGCGGATATCTACTTGGAGCTACCCGAGAGCGGGCCGCCCTCATCACGCGTCGAGTTGTCGGAAGAGGCCCTTGCCGATAGAGCGGGGGTGTATTGGAACGATGAGAGAGCGGAGCTACTCGATCTGAGCGTGGCCACGGACACTCTGACTTGGAAACAGACTCGCCAGACTCTCGTGCCGATGGACGAAGATCGATGGATCGGATCCTCCTCTGACGAAGAGCCGGTGGAGCTTCGCTTCCGTGTCGATGGTGAGACCCGTCTGGTGACGCTGTCCCGAGCGGGGCAACGGGTGTTCGTCTACGAACGGGCCCGACGGGAAGACCCCATGCCGCCCGTTTCCGAACAGCGTCATCTCATCGGGTTGTACCGCTGCAATGAGCTGGACGTGACCTATCGGGTCGAGCCCGACGGGTCGAACGCGCTCAGGTTGGTGACACCGGGATTCGAGTCGACCCTGCAGCGTGTCTTCGGTGACGTGTATCGATGGGACGAGGGCAGTGTCGTGTTGCGGCGCGATGATGGTGGGCGCGTCTCCGGGTTCGAGCTCGCGGCCGGACGGGCGAGGCATTTCTCTTTCGAGAAGCTGTAGGAAGGCGGCGAAAGGAAAAAGGATTACCGCAACTGATCGCGGAGATCCTCGTAGTGGGCACGGAGTCTGGCGCGTAGCTCGGCGGGCTCGATCGTCTCCTTCGAAGCTCGTTCGGCCAGTTGGGCTTGTGCGAGCTCCACCCCGGGCCAGAGTCGACCGCCGAGCCTGTCGACGAGGTCGTCGTCATAGCCGAATCCGAACGCATCCACGCTGGGCGGCGCCGTCTCGTACTTGTTTTTCAAACCCAGCGCGTTGAACGGAAAACCTCGAGCCCAGTCGGCGTGGTAGCCGATCAGCTTCTGGTCCGCGTTCACTGACACGAGTCCGTGGGGAACGCAGTTGATGTCTTCGATCCCATAGCGGAGCCGGAGTATGTCCGTCAGGTTCGTCGCCGCTTGAACTTGGGCGGCAGTGATGAGATCGACGTCCGTGCTCCACTGACTTTCGAAGGCTATCCCGATGAAGCTCTCATTCAGATTCAAGTAAAAGTAGTCCTCATCCGCCCAAATGGACTCACCCGCGTGGATGGCGACGCTTTCTTCTGAAACGATGCGATAGACCCGGCCGAAGCGGTCGATCATGTAGTTGTAGATTTCGCGTCGTTTGAGCCACCCGATGAGATCCCGGGTTTGGTCGAGGATGTCGCGGCTAAAATCTTCGGCGAACGGCGCCATGTCGTTCTGGGAGGCGTGATAGACGATGCCTACCGGAGGTCCTGTTCTCTCTATTGGGGAGCTCCCGTCTTTCGGAAACACGAGATAATGACGGGCCTTACCGGTGGTCGTAAACTCGGTATCGATCCTCAACCCGTTGCTCCACAGCTCCTCGGTGTCGGTCTCGGTGACCAGCCATACGTTCGCCGGCGCCTTGGTCGAACGGTTGGGATGAAAGTCGAGCCCCGCGGCGGACAGAATCTCCGGGGTGGGAATCAGCCGTGCCGCGAGCCAGTCGGCCCCGGTGCGAGACGCTCCATACAAGTGATAGCCGGAGAATCCAACCACGGCGAACGTGCCGGCGAGCAGGGCATGGCGTAGGTAGTAGAGGAGCCGAAGCGGTAGCTTCGGAAAATCGATCACCGATTCGTTAGAGCTTCTCGCGAGCGCACCGAAAGATTCCAAGGCGAGGAAATGAAAAACGATCCCTCGCACGATGGGGAGCCGGCGAATGAGCTCGGCCTGCGCCTCGTAGGCAGTGAGGGTGCTCTTGATGAACCAGAGCTTCTTGGGCGGGTCCATCACCCGAGAAGAGAGAAAATCGAGCGTCGCGCGATGTCTTCGATGCGGCAGCTCTGGACTCGCACCCGGGAGATGCGTGAAGCCCCACATCGTCGCCCGCTCAGGTCTCCTTGCTTCGAGCCTATACCTAACTGTCGTAGACCGCTGCGATGAACGCGCCTCGGGCAGTCGCTTGAGTCGGATTCGGAGACATCCGTACTTCCGAGATCGGGATCGGGCAGGACGAGGCTTCGAGGGCTCGCTCGAAGCGTTCACGGAAGCCGTTCGGCTGTGCGGTCCCGCCCGCGAGAACGACGGGCATCGCGCGGTCGAGCTGGTGAGCTTCGCTCGATGCCCGACTCACGGAAGTGTTCAACGTCGAGATCAACTCCGAGATCACCTCGTCGTAGTAGATGTGAAGCGCTTCTTCGATCTTGTCCTTTGGGGAGCTCGCCAAGTCGAGCGATTGCTCTTTGACCATCTTGACTCGAGTCGCAGATTCACCGGTGACCGAGCCGACGCTCTTGTCGATGAAGTCGCCGGCCTTGCTCGTCGAAAAAGAAATGACCGGTACCGAGAGGTAGGAAAGGCAGGCGTTGCACATGCCGCCGCCGGCAGAGATGCCGATGCCGGTAAAGTTCTCTTTCTCGAGCTCCGAGAACACGATCGCCTGGCCCTCGTTCACGCTCTTGGAGCGGAAGCCGAGCTCAGTGAGATAGCCCTCGAGGAGTTTCTCGTGATAGATGAGGTCGTTGGGCGCGTCCGCCGGCGCTCCCGGCACGGAGTAACAAACGAGGTCGCTCTTGCTCCGTGGCTTTTTCACGAGCCCTTGGATGATGACTTTGATGAGCGTCAGCGCCGCGGGCTCGTCGGGGTTGATCAACCCGCCGCTCATGGGGCGCCTGGTCTCGGCATTGAACAATCCCGCAAACTTCTCGGCGTTGTTGCCGTAGACGAAGAAATGGCCGTTGTTCTGGTAATAGTGCACCTTGTTCTGCAACAAGATGTTCTCGGTGATCTTGGAGTAGGGAAGCGGGAGAAACGCGTTGACCTCGTTCGTTGCTTTCAGCTGGCTTCCGCTTTGGCGCACCGACATGATCTTGCTCGTGCCGATATCGAGGCCGATCCGGCCTTCGCCGTTGGCTACATCGCTGTCCATGGGGGTGTCCTCCGTTATCAGTTTTCGTAAGTGGCTTTGAGAAGGGCCCCGCGTGCGGTCGCGGTGAGGGGCTCTTTCGCCAACCGTACCGATGCGATCTCGATGGGGAGCTTTTTCTCTTCGAGCGCTTTTCTGAACCGCTCGGCAAAACCCTTGGGAATCGCCGAGCCGCCGCCCAAAACGACGGGCAACGGTTTATCGAGCTTTGGCATTCTCTCGGTCTGAGTCAAGGCCTCGGCGATCCCATCGACGACGCTCTCGATGAGGTCGGTGTAGTAGATCTGAAGCGCGCCGGCAACTTTGTTGCGCGGCTTGCGGTTCAAATCCAGCCCGTCCTCTTTGATCGCCTTCACGCGCGTCGCGGTCTCACCCGTGACTTCACCGGCCGCTTCGTCGACGTCGTCACCGCCTTTGTCGATCGCGAAAGAAAATACCGGCACCGAGAGGTAGGCGAGGCAGACATTCGTGAGGCCGCCCCCAAAGCTGATGCCGATCCCGGAGAAATTTTTCTTCTCGAGCTCCGAAAAGACGATCGCGAGGCCCTCGTTCACGGGGCGCGCGTCGAAGCCCATCGAGCTGAGCATTTGTTTCATCAACGCTTCGTGATAGACGAGGCTCGCGGGCGCATCCTGGGGAGGCGCCGGCACGCTGAAACACAAGAGTTGCCCCTTGGTCTTCGGCTTGCCGACCAGTTTCTCGACGATCACTTGGAGGAGCTTTTGCGCGTAGGGCTCGGAGGCGTTCACGAGCCCGTGTCGCATCGGACGACGGGTCTCGGCGTTGAACATGTTGGCGAACTTGAACGCTCCGTTTCCGAAGACGACGAGATGCCCGTTGTCACGCACGAAGTCGATCTGATTCTGGTCCAGAATCTGCTCGGTGAATCGGGAGCTCGGAAGCTCGAGAAAAGCGTTGAGCTCCGACTTGGAGCGAATCCCTTGCCCATTCTGACGGGCGGCGACGATGGAGCTCGTACCCAAATCGAGCCCGACAGGCTTGGCGCTCGCTCGCGATCCGGCTTTGCGCGGCGCGGCTTTTCGGGTCGGGGATTTTTTCTTTCGAGACGGCTGGCTGGGCATTTCCGCGATTCCTTCCCACTGTCTAGTCGCCTTCGGGCGACGCGTGAGGAGACTTTCCCCGATGCCGGGACTGGGTACCGACAGGTTGTCCAGCTCAGAATGCAGCGGGGAATGTTCAACCGACAGTAGTACGGAAAAAGAGTAGCATTGGGAGGGTTTTGTGTCAACCGGCTGATAAGTTACTTTACAGGCGCTGGCGTTAAACCTTTCGCTCGTCCCGGCGGTCGAAACTAGTGGGGGAAATGGGGAATGGACTTCGGTGACTCCGATTGAGATGCTGGATTCGATGGAATCCGAGCTAGGACCATTGAGCGCGACCGACGCCTTCGAGACCCTCGTCGAGACCCATCGCGCGAAGGTCTATGGGCTGTGCTATCGCTATTCAGGAAACCCCGCGGACGCGGAGGACTTGTCTCAAGAGACGTTCCTCCGGGCCTATCGAGGGCTGGAGGCCTTCCGCGGTGACGCAAGCCTCTCCACTTGGATTTACCGCATCGCGGTAAATGTATGCCTGAGCTGGATCTCTGCGAAGAAGCCGCCGGCGCAGGAGCTCCCGGCGGATCTCGTCGACCGCGGGCCGTCGGCGCTCGAACGGCTCCACCGCCGTCAAACGGCGGATACCGTGCGCAACGCCGTCGCGACGCTTCCGGATCGACAGCGCATGACGCTGGTCCTGCGCATCTACCAGGAGCTGTCCCATAAGGAGATTGGGGATATCATGGGGTGCCCGGTGGGAACCGCGAAGGCTAACTTTTTCTTCGCCTTGAAGAACTTGAAGAAACGAATCGGCGCTTCGAGCCCCGAGCTCCAGGAAGGGAGGTCGTGACGATGTCGGAACAAAGCGCGAACCGGCACTTGCCGCCGGATATTTTCGTGGACGTCTTGGAGCAGGCTCCCGTCGACGCTTCGTGGCGTCGGCACCTGCAAAGCTGTGAGCGTTGTGCGGAGGAGCTCGCCTCGCTGGAGGCGTCGCTTTCGTGGGTCCAGGCGGACGCGCTCGATGAGCCCCTCGGCCCTGGTGAGACGGACAGACCCATCCACGCGCCCGCGGGAGGCTTGCGGCCTGCGAGGCGTGCCTCGTCGTGGTTGTGGCTTGCGAGTGCGGCGGCATTGGCGCTCGCGGCGCTCGTGATATCCCGTGGGGCTCCGCTCACGGCGCCTACCTTTGACACCGTGACGGACCTCGAGGAGATCCTTCCTCCCATCGAGCTCGATGAAGAGTTCCAGTGGCTCATCGGGCTTACCGATGGGGATGAAGGGGACGAAGAGGAGCTCGGTTTCATGGCGGATTCGCCGCTGGTGGACTCGATGCCGGAGGCGGAAGGATTGACGGCGGAAGAGCGTGCAGATTTGCTCGAACAACTCGCCGAGGAAATGAGGGCTAGCTCGTGAGAAACATGGTGAAGAAATGGTGGTGGACCGGGCTTTTGCTCATCGTATCGGTGAGCGTGGCGGGGGGATCCGGGCAGCAGCGACCCTCCGAGCCCAACCGCGCGGACGTGGAAGGCATGATGGAAGCCTACGTCATCAGCAAGTTGCAAGAGTCGCTCGACTTGAGCGATGAGCAGTTTGGAAACCTGGTCGTAGCGCAGAAGAAGCTCCAGGATTCACGTCGTGACTACCGGAGAGAGCGCACCGGCGTGTTGAGAAAGATGCGTCAAACGCTCCGCTTCGAGCAAGCGGCGGAAGCCGAGCTCCAGCCGCTCTTGACACAGCTGGACTCTCTTCGGGATGACTTCGCCGTCGATGAGAAACATCGCTACCAAGCCATCGACGACATCCTCGACATTCGCCAACGCGCCCGCTACCGCGTGCTCGAGGTAGAGCTCCAGAGACGGCTGACGGAGATGATGCGTCAAGTTCGGGGCCGGCGTAACGAAGGAGGGCCTTTCGAGGAGTAGCTCTTTTGTTTGAGTCGAGCACCGGCCAAGCGCTGCTATACTGACGCCCTTCGGCCGAGGAGCCGCCGCTTGGAAGACATTCAGCGCCCGCGTTTTTCACTTCACTCCCGTATCCTCATAGGCTTTGGGGTCGGTGCGCTCGTGGGCATCGCCGCCAAGCAGCTCACCGAGTCGGGCACTTTGTCGCCCCAGCACCTCGACGCTCTCATCGACAACGTGACCGCACCCATCGGTCGGGTCTTTCTCAATCTCTTGTTCATGGTTGTCGTTCCCATCGTTTTCTGCTCCATCGCTCTCGGAGTCTCGCAGCTGGGTGCCGGCAAACAGCTCGGCCGGTTGACGGTGCGGACGTTCGGCGCCTTCATCGCCACCAGCACGATCGCGGCGCTTCTGGGGCTCGCCCTCGTGAACGCGTTCACCCCGGGAGCGGGGTTCGACCCTGGGGATCAAGCCGGACTCCTGGAGCGCTACGGGGACGAAGCTCAGCAGAAGCAGGCTCTGGCCGCCGAGGAGCGGTTCTGGCCCGACGTCGTCGTCGGGATCGTGAGCCGCAACCCTTTGAGAGATGCGGTCGAGGTCAACATGCTCCCGGTGATCTTCGTCGCGATCCTCTTCGGCGCGGCGTTGTCTCAGCTGCCGGCCCAACAATCGAAGCCGGTCAATCAGGTGCTAGAGGGGGTGGCGAGCGCGACGGTCGTCATCGTCGGTTGGGCGATGCGCCTGGCGCCGTGGGCGGTACCCGCGCTCATATTCGACGTAACGGCGCGGTTTGGGTGGCAGATCTTCGAGCAGCTATCGATGTTCGTCATCGTCGTGATCGTGGGCTACCTGATTCAGTTATTCGTCGTCAACGGCATGTTCGTTCGGTTCTTCGCTGGGCGGCGGCCGGTCGCTTTTTTTCGCACCATGACGCCGGTGTTGATTACGGCGCTGTCGACCAGCTCGTCATAGGCGACCCACCCGACGACCATCAAAGTGGCAGAGGAAGGT
>JAJCXL010000351.1 GCA_029263435.1 Acidobacteriota bacterium
CAGTGGCGGGCAAAGATCGGTTGAACGTCTGCGTGAAAAGTCGGACCTTCGGGATCGAGCTGCGCGAGCGCGGGTGGTTTCGTCGCCACGGCGCCAGCGGCCACGAGGCAGCCCGCCACGAGCCCGATCCGAGACCACGCTCCGCCCTTCATCGTCAGTCTTGGATCGTAGCTCAATGCGCCGGCGGAGAGACTTGGCGGATGAGCTCGTGAAACTCGTCGAGCTGCCGACCACCATACGCCTCGGGTAAGCTCTTCTCGTTCATCAGCGCGACGGCCTGCGCCCATGAATCGATCGCTCGGTCCGTCTCGCCGAGCTCCTGATACACGCAACCGAGATAGCCGAGGTGCCCGGCAACGCCGCGCGGGTTCGAAGCTTCGCGCGCGACCTCGACGGCCTGTGTCAGGTATTCGACCGCTTCGGCGCGCTTGCCTAGCCGCTGCAACGCTTGTCCTTTCCAGCAAAGCGCCCAGCTCTTGGGAACGAGCGCTTGTACGTCATTGGCGATGCGAAGCGCGTCATTCGCGAGCCCTAGCGCGGCTCGGGGGAGCTCGAGAAACACGTAGATATTCGCCATGTTGCACATGGTGATCGCTTGCAGCCTCAACGCGCCGGTCGCTTGATGGATGGTGAGGGCTTCGATGAGCGGCGGCAGCGCTTTCCACACTTTCTCGAGGTAGCGGTAAGCAATCGCCATGTCGTTGAGATCTTCGGCCTGCATGCTGCGATCGCGCACCTTCTTGTGGATGGCGAGAGCCTGTTCGAAGTGGGCGATGGCTTTCTCGTACTCTCCTTGATTGAAATGGACGGAGCCGATCTTGTTGTACATGTCGCCTTCGCCTTGCAGAATGCCGGCCTCCATGAAGATGCTAAGCGCCTCGAGGTGGCTCTCGAGCGCGGTCTCGTGATTGCCGAGCCGCCAATGAGTCTCGCCCACCGATTTGAGCGTCGCGGCTTCGAGCTCCTCATTTTGCTGTTCGCGGTGGATAACGAGAGCCCGCGACAAGAGCTTCAAGGCCTCTTCCGGTCTGCTTTGCGTCCGGAGGAGCTCTCCCAAGTGGGTCAGAATCGTGGCCTCCATGGCGCGGTCGTTTCTCGATTGTGCTTGACGAGCCGCTTGCTCGAAATAGGCGAGGGCCGTATCCGGCTCTCTTTTCTCGTGCCATTGTCCCAGCGCGTCGAGGAAGCGGATCTCACCCTCCGCGTCGCCCAAGATGCGTGCGCAGGCGAGCCCCATCTCCAGACACTGACGGCCGATCTCGCCGACCTCCGGCCGCAAGACGAAGTAGCGCGTGACGGCTGCCGCGAAGTCGGAACCGAGCCGTACGTCTCGTCCGAGGGTCTTCTCCAGAAAGTGCTCCGCGGCGCCGCCGAGGACCTCGCTGGGGTCAACGGTGGGGACGGGAGTGACGAGAGGCGCGAGTCGGATCTCACGCTCGATGAGGTATAGGAGGGTGGTACCGACGTAGTGAATGTGGGGCCTATAGCCGGACTTTTCGTCCTCGAGCGCGACCCAGGTCTCGGGCGAGCCTTCGAATCCTTTTCTTGCCAGCTCGATCACATATTGCGCGTAGCGCTCCACCACTTCGTTGTGGAGCGTCTTATCCTTCTTGAGGTGACCATGAGCATAGGCGCGTACGAGAGGATGATTCTTGTACGCGACCGCATCGGCTTGGTCCTCGAGGTTCACCAGCGCGCGCCCGCTGAGAAAATTCAAACACCGCCGTACTTCGCGTTGGCTCTCAACGCCCCACACCGCGCCTATCATCTCGCGATACTGCTTCGCGCCGTTTGGAAAGATGCCGAGGGCGAAAAAACGCTCGACCCACTCCGGCTTGCGGCGCTCCAGTCCCTCGAGGCTCAAGCGGAGACAGATCGAAAGACTCGTTTGGCGAGACAGGTCCGCATCATCCAACGCGATGTCGTCGATCTCGCCCTCCTTGAGTCTTTGCTGCAGCTCTTCGGTCATCACTCGAAGATCCTTGGCGTGCTTGCAGTTTCCCGATACGAGCTCGAGGGAGAGGGGGTGGCCTCCGAGGCATCGCACCAGCTCGTCGAGAATGGCGCGCGATGGGGGCTCGCCGGTTTTCTTCGCGAATCGATCCCCCAAGAACGCGAGTGCGTCGTCGGGACTGAAGTCTCCGAGGCTGTGCATGAGGCAGCCGAGGGTGCCGGACTCGCTCGCGACCGCTTCGGAACGAGTGGTGATGAGTCGTGATGCGTCTGGAGGGCACGCGTCCAGGATCTGCCGGGTCTCGGCGAGATCCTCGTCGGAAACGTCGTCGACGAGCACGAGCAGCTCTCCGTACTTCTTGTGCAGGTGGTCGCGGACGTCGATCACGGTCCATTTCGGATTGGGGAGATGGCCCAGGCTTCGCCTCGCCCACTGCTGGAGCACGTCGAGCGCGGGCATCGGCTTGTCGCCACGAGGCTCCACCGCGACGCCTCCGGGATAGTGAACCGCAATCCGGCGGACCAGCTCGTGAGCTAGCATCGTCTTTCCCGATCCACCCATTCCTTGAATCGCCACGGTCTGACGTCCCGTGCGGATATGTTTCGCTTCGCGATCGACGAGCGCAAACACGGCGCGCAGGTCTTCCTCCCGTCCGACGAAGGGTCGGCCTGGCGACGGCTCTGCCGCACTAAACCGCTTGCCACCTTCGGGGCCGGTTCGAGGGAGGTGTTTGTGGATCGCGTTTCGAAGCTCTTTGAGGCCGTGCTCCCACCCGGGGCGGAAGTCGACATAGTGTTTCTCGTCGAAGTAGTCAGGGATATCGCAGTCTTCGAAGATCAGGGGAATGACCCGGCGAAACAGACGGATGGCTTCGCGATGCTCGAAGCGGATGACTTCCCGTGTCGGGTCGACCGAATGCTTCGTCAGCACCGCCAGAAAGATCCGGGTGTCGAGGAGGCCTTCGATGATCTCGCGACGCCAGGCATCGCCGCCCGCGATCTCGGCGCGGTCCATCCATACCGCGCCGTAGCGCTCTTGCAGCGTCTCGTCGCTCAGGAGATCGTCATAGAGCCTTTGGACACTAGGGCGATCATCGCTCGCGTAGCTGAGGAACAAGTAGAGACGCTCATGAAGCGCGTCGGCGTCCGGATTGGGGTCGCTTGGGCTCACGGGTCTAGGCCGTCTACGCGCCCGCCAGGGAGCTCGACGTCGTCGGTTTGATCGATGACGGCGCGATAGTGCTCAAACATTAAAGTAGTCCCATCGGCTAAGTAGGTCGTCTCGTCGTAAGCGGCACCGAAGGCGTCGCTGATGCGATAGGCACCGGCGCGAGCCCAAACGATGTCGCGCCACAAGGGCAGTAGCTTTGCGGGGTCGCGCTCGATCCACTCGGCGTCGGCACGGGACATGTAGAAATGGCCCTCTCCGACGACGTCGCCGGAATCGAAATCCAGGACCGGCGCCGCCTGGCGCTCGTAGTAGCGCTCGCGCTGGTCGAGCACTTCGAGCTCTTTCGGCGTGACCGAAAAACCCAGACCGTTGAACCATGTCCCGGGCGAAGGCTCGACGTTCATCGCGGCATTCTCGATGGGCTCGGGGCCGAGCTTGTGGCTCGTGTCGTAGTGGGTGGGACGCAGGTTGAATAGGCGTCGATAGCCGCGAACGGAAACGGGGCGAATGGTCTTCTCCTCGGCTGAGCCTTGTCCGATCGACTGCCCCAAAGAACCTTGGAGCAACAAGGTGCCATAGCCCACGAGAAATATCTCCATCTCACACTGATAACCTCCGGGGCGCGATCTGTCAATAGGAGTGATTGTCGAATGTGGAGACGGACGGCTCGTGTAGAATTCGATCGATGGTCGCT
>JAJCXL010000352.1 GCA_029263435.1 Acidobacteriota bacterium
GCCCTCTTACAGTGGCTCGATGCTTCGATGGCCTTGTGCAGTTCTCGCCCTCACGCTGTGTTGTTCGTCGATCGCTTACGCGGTCGATGAAAAGACCCTCGCGGTCGACGCGATCTTCGCCGATATCGACCGCCCGGATTCCCCCGGCGCGGTCGTCGCTATCGTGCGCGGCACCGACGTCGTCTATCAACGCGGCTACGGGATGGCCAACCTAGAACACGGCATTCCTATCACGCCCCGGACCGTGTTCGACATCGCCTCGATATCGAAACAGTTTGGCGCGATGACGGCGATCTTGCTCGAGCGGGAAGGGCTCATCGATCTCGACGACGACGTGCGCGCCCATGTGCCGGAGCTTTTCGACTTCGGTGAGATCGTAACGCTCCGCCACCTCGTCCATCATACGAGCGGCATTCGGGACTGGCCGCAGCTCATGGTGGTCTCCGGGGTCGACATGGGCGACGTCATCTCCTTCGAGAAGATCAAGAGGATGCTCTTTCGTCAGCGCGCCCTCAACTTTGCGCCGGGGAGCGAGTACGCGTACTCGAACACCGGATACAACTTGCTGGCCGAGATCCTGTCCCGGGCTTCCGGTGAGCCGTTTCGAGAGATTGCGGCGGCGCGGATCTTCCGACCGCTCTACATGTCGGACACGTTGTTTGCCGACGACCACGAAGAGATCGTGCCCCGGCGGGCGGCATCGTATGAGCCCCGCGCCGGCGGTGGGTTCAAAAACAGCTTCAACCAGCTCACCGCGCTCGCTTCGAGCTCACTCCATACCACCATGGAAGACTTCACGAAGTGGATGGTGAACTTCGAGACCGGCATGGTCGGCGGGAGCGAGGGCGTCATCCGGCTCCAGAAAAACGGCGTGCTCATTTCCGGCACGACCATTCCCTACGCGTACGGCATTCGACACGACGCATATCGCGGCCGGAAAACGATCACCCACGGGGGCTCGTGGCGTGGTTTCCGGACCCGGTTCTTACGCTTTCCCGACGAGCATTTTTCGGTCGCCGTGTTCTCGAATTTCAGTACGTCGGATCCACTCGCCCGCGCTGAGAAAGTCGCCGACATCTATCTCGGCGATGTGCTGGGCGCCCGTGCGGCGGAAGTGCCGGAGCCCGAGCCGCCTCGGTTCAGCACGTTCACGGCGGCTGAGCTTTCGACCTATGAGGGCTCGTATTACAGCTTCGAGCTCGACACGACCTATGACGTGTCGGTGCACGAGAATGGACTCCGTGCGAGCCATCCTCGTAACGAAAGCGTCTACCTTCGACCCGTCACCGAGGACAGTTTCGTCGGTGACCAGTGGTGGTTCGCGGATATCGTCTTCACCCGTGGTCCGGACGGCGTCGTGGATGGGCTGAGCGTGAACAGCGACCGCGTTCGCCACCTTCGTTTCGTGCGACAGCTCGGCCGCTAACCCGCATGGCCGAAGTCGAGCTCACGACCGAGCAAGCCGATTCGCTTCGGCGAGAGCTCGTCTCCGAGCGCTCTCATCTCGAGGCGATGCTGAAGCTCTCGAAGGACGGTGCCCGCCCCGTCGGTCTTTCCGAGCCGATCGGGCGTCTCACCCGGATGGATGCCATTCAACAACAACAAATGACCAAAGCCACTCGTGCGGGTCACGAGCGTCGGCTGCGCTTGATCGAATCGGCGCTCAACGCCTACGACGCCGGTGACTACGGCCTGTGTCGGGAATGTGAGGAGCCTGTCGGCTACCGGCGACTCCAGGCTCGACCCGAAGCACCTTTTTGCCTGGAGTGTCAGAGTCAACGGGAGAGCACGTGAAACGAAACATCGTCATTGGATTGATGCTCTGGACGACGAGCACGGCTGGCTTCGCGACAGCGCAAAGCGTCGAGATCTCGATATTGGGAGGCTGGACCACGCCGACGCTCGAACAAACGGTCGTGTTCGACCCTGACATCAGCATTCCGGGCGCGACGATCCAGCAGCAAGGGAACTTCCAGCTGACGGCGGCGGGGACCTTCGCGTTCGGCGGCAGCGTGTCTTTCTTCTTCAATGAGCACGTCGGGTTCGAAGCTCGCGTGGATACGATCGATGTCAATATCGACACCTCCGGTCCGCGTCTTTCGACTGATATCGATTTGGGCTCCGGCTTTCCCTCCGCGGAAGCGTTCGTCCAGGTGAGCGACGGCGTGGTGAACGTCGAGCGTCTCTTTCCGCTGTCGTTCAACGTCAAAGCGCGCACCGGAGGGCGGGCTCGGTTCGTGGGCTCCGGAGGGCTCTCCTATCTGCCGCGGGTTCGATTCGACGCGGTCCAGCCGGTAAGTCTGGGGCTGTCGAGTGCGGGCACGAACGTCGATCTCGCGAGCGTGGTGTTGCAGGCCGGTGCGCTCGCCGATGACTCCCAGAGCCGGTGGGGCGTCAACGGAGGCGCGGGCTTCGAGGTCGACGTATCCGACTCCGTCGCGATCACGGGCGACGTTCGAATCCACAGCTTCCAGACGCAGACGTTCGTCTGGCAACGCTCGGCGAGCCCGTCGACCGCGCTCGAAGAAATTTTGATTACCGAGCTCGAGAAGCTTCCGCCCATCGAGATCCAGCTCATCTATTTTCAAGTCGTCGGCGGCGTCGTGTTTCGCTTTTGAGCCTACGGAGGTCATCGATGCGATTCAACCCGTGGTGGCTCGGTTGCGCTCTCGTCGCTAGCTTCGGGAGTGCACAAACGCGTCTCGGTCTCCACGAAGTCGCCCCAGACGTCTACGTCTATACGGACGGTGACTCTTCCGGAGAGAATCCGGCGACGACCAATAGTCTCATCGTCGTCAGTCCGGAAGCCGTCCTCGTTGGCGACGGACTCGGAACCGAAGCTAAGACCCGTGCACTCTTGGCCGCCATTCGCGGTGTCTCAGAGGCGCCGATCCGCTACTTGGTCAACGCATCGTGGCATGGCGATCACACGGGCGGCAATCACCTGTTCGATGGCGCGGTCATCATCGCGCAACGTGAAGCGCGAGACGCGCTCCTCGAAGTCTACGCAAGCCGCCCCGATAGCGTACGAGCGCCTCCGAGCATCAGCTACGACGACCACCTGACGCTTCAGGTCGGCGAGATCGAAGTGCGGCTGCTCCATCTGGGGCGCGCCCATACCGCGGGCGACACCGTCATCTACCTGCCAGGCAAAGGGGTCGCTTTCATGAGCGAAGTTTTCTTCCACGGCCAGTTTCCGGGCTTGCGCTCGGCCTATCCGTCGGAGTGGCTCCAGACGATCGACCGCGCCTCCGAGCTGGAAGCGGACGTCTTCATTCCTGGACACGGTGTTCTCGTCGATGGTGGCCACATGCGAGAACAACTGCTGGCGATGCGAGCCGAGCTGGCATCGATGATCCTCGAGGTCGAAGCCTTGGTCGACCGAGGTGTCCCACGAGACGCGCTGATGTCTCACGAGCCGTTGCGCGACTATGCGAAGCTCATCAACGCCGAGCGCAATCTACCCATTGCGGTCGAGCGCATCGCTCGGGAGCTCGCCGGCGAGCTCGACGCGTCCAGTGAGGCTGCCATTCGTGCGGCGCGAGCGCGCTCGAACCGTGCCATTGCGAATCATGACGCTGCTACCGTCGCGAGCTTTTGGACGGAGGACTATCACGTCACGACGTCCCGGAGCGATCAAACGGCCGGTCGCGCGAGCAATCAGGAGAGTTTCCAAGCGCATTTCGATGCGCTTCCGGATGTCGTCTATCAACGGAGTCCCGTCAGCATCCGTCATTTCGCTTCGTGGCGGATGGCGTCGGAGCACGGCACGTGGAGAGGAAGCTGGACCGAGGAGGCGGGCAAAGTCGTTATCGGAGGCGACTACACCGCGAAGTGGCGAGAGGTCGAAGGTCAGTGGCTCATTGAGGCCGAGATCTTTACGCCGACGTTTTGTTACGGTACCGCATATTGTGAGCAAGCACCTTGACGGTGCGCGCTCGAGGAGTGATGACGTGATCGCATGGACTCTCGCTTTACTAGTGGCTTCTCTTGCCTACGAAGTTCCCGACGGTTGGAAGCCGACGGAGCCCACATCCAGCATGCGCACCGCCCAGTGGGAGCTTCCGGGCGAAGGCGGCCAAAGTGCGGAAGTCACCATTTTCTTTTTCGGCGAGGGCCAAGGCGGCGGCGTCGAGGCGAACTTGGAGCGTTGGTACGGCCAGTTCGCTCAGCCCGATGGCTCCAGCACGAAAGACAAAGCCTCCGTCCGTAAGCGAAGGGTGAGTGACTTCGAGCTCACGATGGTCGACATGACCGGAACCTATGTCGCGAGCGTGCGGCCGGGCTCTCCAGAGCGAGAGGATCGGCCCGGACACCGAATGATCGCCGCGGTCATCGAAGGAGACGGCGGTCCGTGGTATCTCCGGGTCCTCGGTCCGGAGAAAACGGTCTCTCGGTGGGAGCCCAGCGTCATCGCGTTCGTGTCATCGCTCAGCTATGCACCCTGAGTCGTGAGCGCTCCCTCGTCCGGAGGGCGCTTCGTCGAGCTCGTGGCGCTCACGGCGATGCTCATGGCGCTCGTCGCGCTGTCGATCGACACGATGCTGCCCGCGCTGGGTCAGATCGGCGCTGACCTAGGCGTTCAACGCGACAACGACGTCCAACTCGTCGTCTCACTTCTTTTTGCAGGAATGGCCTTGGGACAGATCGTCCGAGACGCTCCCCGCGGACAAACGTATCCCTTTCACGCTTCGCCGCATCTTCTCCGGCATTCGTGAGGTCGTCGCGACGCGCGTCGCTCTCGGCTACACGGTCGCAGCCGGCCTCGTCTTCGGCGCCTTCCTCGGCTACCTGAGCACGGCCCAGCAGATATTCCAAGAACAGTACGGCGTCGGGAACCTCTTCGCACTGTACTTCGCGATCTTGTCCGTCGCGATCGGAGCGGCGTCTCTTCTCAACGCGCGTTTGGTCATGAGCTACGGCATGAAGCCGCTGTCTCAAAAAGCATTGTGGATCATGGGCTCGATCTCGATCGTGTTCTTCGCCGTTTCGTGGACCGTCGCGGGGCAACCGCCCCTGTGGTCGCTGATCCTGTACCTGCTCGTCGTCTTCTTTTGTGACGGCATCCTCTACAGCAACATGAACGCGCTCGCGATGGAGCCTCTCGGTCACATCGCTGGAATGGGAGCCGCCGTCGTGGGGACACTGTCGATGCTCATCTCTTTGCTCGGCGGCACGGTGATTGGACAAGCGTATGACGGCTCGGTGTTTCCTCTCGTGGTGGGTTTCGGCGGGTTGAGCTTCGCCTCTCTCGCGGTGATGCGGTGGCTGGAGTCCTCGCGAGAGCGAGCTCCGTAGAAAGTAAAAAGGACCTGGTCCATTTTTACGTAAATGGTAAAAATGGACCAGGTCCTTTTTATGGTGGACTCACACGGGCCTCGCTCCGGCTGGTAGACTGTACTCGGCTCTCCGATAGAAGGTCAGATTCTCGCCAGGGACGAAACGGCTGCAGTTTTCGTTTCCGGACTTCGAGGCGAGCGGCTCCCCTGAAAGGAAAACCCACATGAACCTCGACGAGCTTTTCGGGCAGGCGGTCGTCGCCGAGCTC
>JAJCXL010000353.1 GCA_029263435.1 Acidobacteriota bacterium
GCTCGCCCAGGCCAAGATCCGCTTGTTGCAGTCGCTGGGGCGCACCCAGTTCGAGACCGACTTTACGCTTGCCGCATCAGAGCCTCTCGTGGATTCTCCAGACGAGGATGAGTTGAGGGCGCAGGTATCGCGACGCCCCGAGATCCTCCGCGCGGAGGCCTCCGTCGCGCGCGCTGCCGCCTCGTCTGAGCTCGCCAATGCGCTCGCTTATCCCAATCTCACGACCCAGCTCGGCTACAAACGCAACGGGCCCGACAACACCCTCTACGCCGGTCTCGTGGTCCCGCTGCCCGTGTTCGACCGCAACCAGGGCGGCATTCTCTCCGGTCGCGCGGAGCTCGCCGCCGCCGAAGCCGAGCTCACTGTCATCCGTAGCCGCGCGCTCGGTGAGCTCGAAGCCGCGCTCGAAGGCGTCCGGCAGACTCGAGAGCAAGTCGACGGCCTGCGAGCGAGCTTCATCGAACAAGCCGACGCGTCCCTCGAGATCGCGATGGCGGCCTATCGAGAAGGTGCCTCGGACCTACTCGTCGTGCTCGAAGCCGAGCGCACCCGAAACGCCGCGCAAGAGCTCGTCGTCGACGCGATGCTTCAGTATCGATTGGCGATACACGAGCTCGAGCGCTCCTCTGGAGGCCCCGTGGTCGAGACCCTGCTTGAAACTACCGAGGAGATCGGGCGATGAGATCAAGAAAAGCCGCGCGGCCCAGCGCGCTGGTCATCATCTTAGTCAGCCTGCTCGTCCAGATGGCATGCGGTGGCTCCGAGACCGAGACCGGGGCGAGCTCCTCGGAGCGAAGCTCCACCGATGTCTTGAGCCTGACCCCTGAAATCGTACGGCAGGGCGAGCTGGAAGTTCTCACCGTGGGCACCCGGTCGTTGCATGAGACCCTCGAAGCAGCCGGGCGCATCGGGCGCAACGAGGACCACACAGCGCGCGTCGGCTCACCCGCGGAAGGACGGGTCACGCGCATCTTCGTGAGCTTGGGTGAGGCGGTCGAGCAGGGTGCTCCACTCGTCCAGATCCATAGCCATGAGCTCATCGTCGCGCGCTCGGACTACTCCAAAGCGACGACCGCGCTTTCCGCGACCGAACGCAGACTTCGCTTCGCCCGCGCGGAGCGCGATCGGGCTCAGCGGCTCTTCGCCGCAAAAGCGTTGTCGGACCGCGAGAATCAAGCGGCGGCGTCTGAGCTCGACGGTGCCCAAGCTGAGTGGGAACGCGCTCAGGCGGAGCTCGACCAGGCCGAGCACTACCTGATGCATCTAGGGGTATCCCCCGACGCCGAGATTGCGGACGGGGATCTCACCGTCCGCGCACCTCTGGCAGGTGTCGTGCTCGAAAGGCAGGTCACGCTCGGCACCGTCGTGAGCCCAACCAACGATCTCATCCTGCTTACGGATCTCGACAGCCTATGGGTCGATGCGGAGGTGCCGGAGCGCGAGGCGTCGCGCGTCACGATCGGTCAAAGCGCCGAGGTGGAGGTGGCGGCATTCCCGGGAGAGACCTTCGAGGCGCGCATCTTTCATATCGCGGACCAGCTCGACGCGGTCTTGCGGACCGTCTCCGTCCGGGCGATCGTGGATAATTCCGACCGCCGGTTGCGTCCGGGGATGTATGCAGCCATCCAGATCGCCTCGGACCAGAGCCCACCGGTCATCGCCGTCCCGGAGCGAGCCATCCAGCGCTTCAACGATACGTCCGTCGTTTTCGTGGCTCTAGGGGAGGAGAAGTTCGAAAGACGGACCATCACCACCGCGCGTGACGTCTCGGGGTGGATCGAGGTCTTGCGCGGTCTGGCTTCCGGCGAGCGTATCGTCGGGGACGGGAGCTTTCTCATCAAGTCCGAGTTTCTTCGCAATGAGTTCGAGGAAGAAGGCTAGCGGCTTGCTTCGAACGATTATCGGATTCTCGATCGAACAACGCTGGTTCGTCCTGGGACTGGTGATGCTCGTGTCGGGCATCGGGGTGTGGTCCCTCGGCACCCTTCCCATCGACGCTTTTCCGGACCTCACCAACAATCAAGTAAACATCATCACCGAAGCTCCCGGTATGGCGGCGGCAGAGGTGGAGCAGCTGGTGACCTTCGCCATCGAAGGCGCGATGATGGGGCTCCCGGACACCGAAGAGGTGCGCTCCATCTCCAAGTTCGGTCTCTCCATCGTGACCATCGTCTTCGCTGATGAAGTGGACACCTACCTCGCGCGCCAACTGGTGAACGAAAGACTGTCCGAAGCCAAGACCCGCATCCCACCCGGCGTGGAACCGAGGATGGGCCCCATCGCGACCGCCTTCGGTGAGATCTACCAATACGTCATCGAGGGCGAGGATTACTCCGCCATGGAGCTGAAGACGATTCACGACTGGAACGTCAAATATCAGCTTCGCACCGTCAAAGGCGTCAACGAGGTGAACTCCTGGGGCGGTTTCATCCAGCAGTATCACGTACTCGTCGAGCCGGATCGTCTGCTCGACTACCGCCTCACCCTTCATGACGTCTTCGCCGCATTGGCCGAGAGCAACCAGAACTTCGGCGGAAGCTTGATCGAGCACGGCGCCGAGGCCTACACCGTACGAGGGCTAGGCCGGTTTCGGACGCCGGACGATATCGAAGGTGTCGTGGTCAAATCCGAAGGCGGTGTCCCGGTTCTGATTCGCGATCTCGCGACCGTCTCGATCGAGCCGGCCATCCGCCAAGGCGCGGTCACCAAAGACGGACAAGGAGAAGTGGTCTCCGGGATGGTCATCATGACCAAAGGAGAAAACTCACGAGACGTCATCGCGCGAGTTAAGAAGCGCGTTTCGGAGGTCCAGAACACCCTCCCGCCCGGCGTTCGTATTCGCCCGTTCTACGATCAGACGGAGCTCGTCGAGCGCACCACTCGCACGGTCGCGACCAACCTCATCGAAGGCGGGCTCCTCGTCATCGTGGTGCTGTTCTTGTTCTTGCACAATGTACGTGCGGCGGTGATCGTCGCGATGGTCATTCCCCTGTCCATGCTGGTCGCGTTCATCGGCATGAGGGTTTTCGGTGTCTCGGCGAACTTGATGAGCCTCGGGGCCATCGACTTCGGGCTCATCGTCGACGGCTCGGTCGTCATGATGGAGAACTTCATCCGCCGGACGAGAACGGTCGGCGACGGTGAGGACGCGAAGAAAGTGGTCTTGTCGAGTGCTCTCGAGGTCGCGAAGCCGATCGTCTTCAGCATCACCATTATCATCGCTGTCTACCTACCGGTGATGGCGCTGACCGGGATGGCCGCGCGGATGTTCCGACCGATGGCGTTGACCGTCACCCTCGCAGTGTTCGGCTCACTCGTTCTCGCGCTGACCTTCGTACCCGCGGTCACGTCGATGGTGGTCGGGCACATGAAGCACGTACCGGAGCCGCGCTTCGATCGTTTCCGGATGAGCTACCGACGCGTCGTCGAGCGAGCGATCCAACACCGTCGGCGAACGATTGGAGCTGCGGTCGTGCTCGTCGCCGTTGCCATCGGGTCCATACCGTTTCTCGGCACGGAGTTCATGCCGGAGCTCGACGAGGGCGCCATTCTCATCGAGACTTTTCGCCTCCCATCCGTGTCACTCACCGAATCCGTGGATATCGCCACGCGGGTCGAGCGCATCGTCCGCGAGTTCCCTGAAGTCACGACCGTGGTGACGAAGATCGGACGACCCGACCTCGCCACCGAGGCAATGGGCATTTACCAGGGTGATGTCTACGTACTCCTCTCACCACGCTCGGAGTGGACCACGGCGAGCGATCGCGAGGGTCTCGTCGCCGCTATCGACGAGAAATTAAGAAACCTCCCCGGGGTCGCAACGAGCTTCACCCAACCGCTAGCGATGAGACTCGACGAAGTCATCTCCGGGGTGCGTTCGGATGTTGCGGTGAAGCTCTTCGGTGAAGACTTCGACGCCCTCGAATCACAGGCGGAACGCATCCGACGGGTCATCGCCCAGGTTCGAGGCGCCGCGGATGTGCAGGTGGAGCCCTTGAGCGGTGCCGCAGAGCTTCGGATCGATCTTCATCGTGACGCCCTCGCCCGCTACGGACTCCGGGTAGAGGATGTGGCGGGCTTCGTCGAGACCGCCGTCGGCGGACGGACCGCGACCCAGGTCATCGAGGGGCGGAGACGGATCGATGTCGTCGTGCGCCTACCCGAGAAACGTCGCGCCGACCCGGCTGCGGTCCGGTCGCTCCTCATCACGACCCCCGCCGGCGAGCGCGTACCGCTTGGACGGTTGGCAGCGATAGCCGTCGCGGAAGGACCCGAAGTCGTCAACCGTGAGAACGCGCAGCGTCGGATCGTCGTGCAAACCAACGTCCGCGGACGCGACATAGGGAGCTTCGTGGTCGAGGCCCAGCGAGCGATTCAGCGCGAGATCAATCTGCTACCGGGCTACTTCATTACCTGGGGTGGTGAGTTCGAACAACAAGAGCAGGCGATGGAGCGTCTATCGGTCGTCGTCCCTCTCGCCGTGCTCTTCATTTTCATTCTGATCTTCGCGACGTTCAACTCGCTGCCCCAGACAGTGCTCATCATGCTCATTCTGCCGTTCTCGATGGTGGGCGGCATCGGCGCGTTGTGGCTGCGTGGACTCAACTTGAGCTTGTCAGCTTCGGTCGGGTTCATCGCTTTGTTCGGCATCGCCGTCATGGATGGCCTGGTATTGGTCAGCTACATCAATCGACTCCGGGAGGAAGGCCGCTCGCTGACCGAAGCCGTCCTCGAAGGAGCCAGCACCCGACTCCGCCCCGTGCTCGTGACCAGCGTCGTTGCGAGTCTCGGATTTCTTCCGATGGCGATGTCCACTTCGGCCGGCGCCGAAGTACAGCGTCCTCTCGCAACCGTCGTCATCGGAGGACTCGTCACCTCGACATTACTGACGCTTCTCGTGCTTCCGACGCTCTACGAGTGGATGGAGAAGGTGCGCGGCCGTCGCGTGCAATCCGCTAGAATAAGCGGATGACACGCTCCTGGACCCACGACACCGAGCGCTATCGATACGCCACCCGCGCGGATATTCCCGCATTCAACGCGCTTCTCTCAGACGTCGAGGTCGGCCGGTGGCTGTGGTTCACTCCCTTGCCTACCAACGGTGTCGAAATTTTCTTCGGGCCGCTCCTCGATCGTCAGACGAAGGAGCTCGACCACGGCGACACGCCCCAAACGGCCGTCTTCATCGTCGAAGACCTCAGCGGTGACTTCCTCGGCCAGGGCGCGGTCGTCGAAGTCGACGGGAGCCCCCACGGCTCGGAGATCGGCTTCCAGCTGATGCGAAAGGCCTGGGGCGGAGGCGTCGGCACCCGACTCGGACGGTTTCTGTGTGCCTACGCCATCGAGTGCTGCGATGCCTACCGGATCCAAGGCGACTGCCTCGAAGGCAACGCCGGCTCGGCGGCACTGTTGAAAAAGCTCGGCCTACGCCTCGAGGGCACCCGTCCCGATTACCGCCTCAAAGAAGCGACACGCCACACCGAGCTTTGCTTCGGGGCGAGAGTGCAGGACTTGGACACAGAGCTGTTCAAAAAGGTGGCCGAGAAAACCGGTTTGGTTAGTCGACGCTCTTGATTCTCTCGTAAGGCTAGCTAGCGCAAGAGCTCGATCTCGTCACCTTCGTGTACGACTCCCTCCGCGAGAACCGCTCCATACACGCCCGCCTGGCCTTCGTGGGCTTTGGCCACTGCTCGCAGAAGCTCGGGGCTCGATTCGCCCGTATCCGGATCGAGAGTGATCATCTTGCAGCGTGAGTCCCGATTGACGACGGCGACGACGGCTTTCGGTCCGATGCGAAGCGAGCGGCCGACGAAGCGGTCTTCATCGAAGCCGCGACCCGATGTCAGGTCGACGTAGAGGTTGGCCCGAAAGCGACGCGGGTCGACCTCGACCTCGATCTCTTCTCCGAGCTTCTTCGCCGTTTGGATCGAGAACATGGAGATCGGCCGACAATCGGTCAGCGCCCGATCCGACCGCGCGAGAGAGAGAGCGTGCTCGTTACCGAGCGTGGCCGTGAGTCTGTCGATCAACG
The DNA here is from genome assembly GCA_029263435.1 of Acidobacteriota bacterium. Lineage (GTDB taxonomy): Bacteria > Acidobacteriota > Vicinamibacteria > Marinacidobacterales > SMYC01 > JAJCXL01. The sequence goes on from JAJCXL010000353.1 coordinate 6,032, forward strand.
CGGGGTCGTCGACCGCGAGCGCTTCCCCACTCGGCGTTTCCACCTCTATCGCGAGATCCGCCGCCTCGGCGAACAAAGGCGTGGCGCCGGAGCCCACGCCTTCCGCTTCGACGAGATTCGGTGGCTCCACGGCCTTGTCGGGATGTAGGAACCGGGGACGGTATCGGAGCATCTCGCTTTGCTCACGACCCGTGAAGAACGGAAAGCCCTTCGGTGCCGCCGAGCTGGTAAAAGCGTACATCCGGTCGCCGTAGAGCCCTCCAAAACCGAGAAACGCTCGACCAAGCTTCTCGCCCCGCATGCTCTTGACCGGATAGCGCCACAAGTTTTCGACTTTCCCAACGACTGTCATGACACGAGTCTCCCTCGCTGGATGCGATCCGATCAAGTTCGCGCCGGTTGTAAGTTCTCGACGGTCCCGGTACATTCTCGTCGCTACCAATAATGAATCGACGACAATTCCTCGGGAGCCTCGCGATGGGGTCCGTGACCCAAGCGACGCCGGCACGAAAGCAGCTCGCCATCACGATGGATGATCCGCACACGGGCGAAACACCGCTGCTCTCTCCCTCCGAGCGGAACGATGCCATCTTGAGAACGCTCGACCAGGCGCATCTGAGAGCCACCCTTTTCGTTTGCGGGATGCGCGTTGACGACGCTGCCGGCGAAAACGTTCTCCGTCAGTGGGACGACGCAGGTCACGCCCTCGCGAATCACACGTACAACCATCCTTACTTACCGGGTAAGGACGTCAGCGTTCAGGGCTACCTCGAGGACATTCTTTCGGGCCAAGCGATCGTCGAGCCGTTCTCCCGGTTCCAGCGTCTGTTCCGGTTTCCGTTCTTGAAAGAGGGCAACACTCTCGCAAAAAGAGATGGCGTCAGAGCGTTCCTGGCCGAGCACGGCTACCGAGTCGGGCACGTCACCATCGACGCATCGGACTGGTACGTCGACCAGCGCCTGCGGGAGCGGCTCGCCAAAGAACCCGGCGCGGACGTCTCACCTTATCGAGAGTTCTACTTGCGCCATCTGTGGGAGCGCGCGGTGTTCTACGACGAGCTGGCGCTCGAAGTGGCCGGCCGCGAGGTGAAACACACGCTTCTGATCCATCACAGCCTCTTGAACGCTTTGTTTCTGAAAGATGTTTTGCGGATGTTCGAGGGGCGCGGGTGGAGCTGGGTCGACGGGTCGGAGGCTTTCGAGGATGCCATCTTCACCGAATCTCCCGACATCTTGCCGGCGGGAGAGAGCCTCATCTGGGCAATGGCGAAACGAGCCGGCCGACACGAGGACATCCTCCGATATCCAGGCGAAGACAGCATCTACGAGAAAGACGCGATGGATCGCCTCGGTCTATAGGTCCGCACCCAGATGGATACGGTAGAGCGACTCTCCCGCGACCTCGAGCTTCCCGCCAGAGCCGTGGCGGCGGTGGTGGCCTTGTTGACCAAGAAGAACACGGTCCCGTTCATTGCCCGCTACCGCAAAGAAGCGACCGGCGGACTCGATGAGGTCCAGATCCGAGCGATCGAGGACCGACGGAGCTATCTGACCGATCTGGAGGACCGGCGAGCGGCGATAACGAAAGCGATCGAAGAACAAGGCAAACTGACCGACGCGTTGCGCTCGAAGATCGACGCTTGCTCGACCAAGGCCGAGCTCGAAGATCTCTATCTACCGTACAAAGCGAAGCGGCGGACGCGCGGCATGATGGCGCGCGAGCGCGGCCTCGAGCCCCTCGCCAAGCGCATCCTGGCCCAGCCCGCGGAGGGCAATCCCACCGCCGAAGCGAAAGCCTTCGTCGATCCGAGCAAAGATATTCCGGACGTAGAGGCGGCACTCTCAGGCGCTAGAGACATCGTCGCCGAGATCGCCGCGGAGAACGCGGCGGTGCGCGCGGACGTACGCCAAACGTTCAGCCGGCGCGGTGAGCTCGTCAGCAAGGCGGTGCCGAAGAACACGAAAGTGCCGACGAAGTTCGAGCAGTACTACGACTTTCGCGAGCCGGTGAGAACGATCCCGTCTCATCGTTTTCTCGCCATCGTCCGGGGCGAGCGCGACAAGGTCCTCAAAGCCCACATCGCGGTCGATGACGAGCGGGTGATCCGAGGCATCGAACAAACCATGAAGCTCGAGTCCCGGTCTCCTTTCGCGACCGAGCTCACGGAGGCGATTCGAGACGGCTACAAACGCCTGCTCGCGCCGAGCGTCGAGAACGACGTGCGCGCGGAGCTCAAGAAGCGCTCGGACGTGGCTGCGGTGGACGTGTTCGCCGACAACCTGCGAAACCTCCTCTTGGCAGCGCCCCTAGGTAGCAAGACCGTCATCGGGATCGACCCGGGCCTTCGTACCGGCTGCAAATGTGTCGCCGTCGACCAGACCGGCAAGTTCCTCGACAACATCACCATCTACCTCGCGAAAGGTGACACGACCGTCGCCGCGCGAGACTTCAAAGGCTTTGCCAAGAAGCATCGGCCGGTGGCTATCGCCGTCGGTAACGGCACCGGCGGCCGGGAGACTGAAACGTTCGTGAGCCAGCTCATCAAAGGGATGGGGGTCGCGGACCTGTTCGTCGTTCAGGTCAACGAGGCCGGAGCGAGCATCTATAGCGCCTCGGACATCGCGCGCGACGAGTTTCCCGATTTGGATCTCACCGTGAGAGGGGCAATCTCGATCGCTCGACGCCTCCAGGATCCGTTGGCAGAGCTGGTGAAGATCGATCCCAAGGCGATTGGCGTCGGTCAGTACCAACACGACGTCCACCAGCCGCTGCTGCACAAGAAGCTCTCCGAGGTGGTGGAGAGCTGCGTCAACCACGTAGGGGTGGATCTGAACACCGCGAGCGCACCGCTGCTCGCCCACGTGGCCGGTATCGGCGCATCCACCGCCAAGAAGATCGTCGAGCATCGAACGAAACGTGGTCCATTCGGCTCCCGCGCGCAGCTACTGAAAGTCTCCGGTCTCGGGCCTCGGGTCTTCGAGCAAGCGGCAGGCTTTCTCCGTATCCGAGACGGTCATCCACTCGACGGCTCGGCGGTTCATCCCGAGCGCTACGCGCTAGTAGCACGCATGGCCAAGGATCTGAATGTGGAGCTCTCCGAGCTGGTCGGCGACAGCGCGCTCGCCCAGCGGATCGAGATCACGCGCTACGTCGGCGATGGTATCGGCAAGCTCACGTTGCGCGACATCGTTTCGGAGCTCGACAAGCCGGGGCGAGACCCGCGCAAGGAGTTCGACCGACCCCGATTTCGTGACGACGTGAACGCTCTCGAAGATCTCCAGGAAGGCATGGAGCTAGAAGGCGTCGTGACGAACGTGACAGCCTTCGGTGCTTTCGTCGATGTCGGGGTCCATCAAGACGGCCTCGTCCACGTATCCCAGCTGGCAGATCGGTTCGTCAAGGATCCGAGTGAGGTGGTCAAAGTCGGCGATCGGGTCAACGTCCGCGTCCTCTCGGTCGATACGGCGCGAAAGCGCATCGCGTTGTCCGCCCGTAAAAAGCACTAAGGAGCCACGAATGATTCGCGTATCGCATCACGCAGTTTTGCTCTTGCTTACGGCACTCTTTTTCATCGATACCGACGCACTCGCCCAATCGGACTCCGCGGACGCCTTCACCCGCTACGAGCTTCTCGAGCCCGACGGCGCGAGCTTTCGCATCATCTACGACGTCACTGCCGTGACCGCCGGCGCCCAGTTCTACTTCAACCCGATCCGCAAAGGCAGCGAGGCAAGGGACGAGTCCGTCCTGGACCTCGCGACCGGCAAGCCGTTGCGGTTCGAGGTCGTCAGTGGAGAGCAAGCCCGAGCGGACGGTGCCGCGAGCGCCGACCTCGAGACGAGCTACATCAAGGTCTATTTGCTTCACCCGGTGCCGGAGCACGGCGAGGTCAGGATCCGCATCGACAAGACCTATCGCGACCCCAAAAGCTACTTTCGTGAAGGTGAAAGCATCGTCTTCGATCGGCCGCTCGGCATCAAGAAGAACACCGTCGTCTTGCCGAAGGGATTCGAGCTCACCTCCTCGAACGTTCCGTCTCAAGTCATCGAAGAGGCCGACCGGCGCATCGCGGTGAGCTTCATCAATCCCTACCCGGTGGCCGCGCCTCTCATCCTGAGAGGAAAGCCGCTTCCAGAAAGACCGCGATCCGTCGTCGCGGCCGGTGAGCGTGCGTATGCGACGCCCAAAGCGTTCGTGGCAGGAGCACCCGTCCCAACCCTGGCCGATGTCATGTCCTTCTCCGAGCGCGCTCGGGAAACCACGGAGATCGTCTACTTCTTGAATCCCCCGGAGACACACTCTTTCCGGCTGTATCACGACTATACGGAGTCAAAGCCAGGGGTCGATCGCTATGTCAACGTCGTCCGGGCCGGCAGCACGGTCTCCGATCCGTCCGCGCGGTCTCTCGACAGTGGGGAGAGCCTGGACACTCGCATTCTGCAAACCGATGCCGCGAAGAACGCCGGGCTCCTCGATGACGACGCCGCTCCCGGTACCGAGGTCGTGCTCATTCGCTTCCCCGCCGTCGAGAAAGGCGCATCGGCTCGCATTCGTATCGAGGAGACCTACACCGACCCGGGCCGCTACGGACTCTTCGGAGAAACGCTCGCGTGGCGACGGAGCTTCGGGCGGGCCTATAACGACATGGTGCTCCCGGACGGGTGGTACCTCACCGCGAGCTCCATCCCCACGAGCGTGTCGCTCGAGACTGATGGCAGGATCCGATTGAGCTTCGTGAACCCTCGACCGGACAGCATTGAAGTTCTCGTCCGAGCGCGAAGGCGTTAGCCTTACCTGCTCCATGTGAAGCCCACCCTTTCCCGCGGGCTCGGGAGCTTGTCTCCCGGTGCGAGGACCTCGCCGCTGATTGCCAGGAGGATCTGGGTCGTAAGTTGTTCTCGAACCAACACTTCGCTATTGCGCGAGACCCAGAGGCGCATGACGATCCAGTCTATCAAGGCTGCCGGGCACCAAAGCGATTGAACCGATATCCCTTCCCCGCTAGAATCCCCTTAGTGAATAGGGGCGCTTTGAATGTCTACTGGGTCGGTAGTCGACGACCGTCACGCCTGATACCGCCAGGCAGCGCCGTTTCCGCGTCTTTGCGGACGGCTCCGTCCATCGGTCAATCTCGTCAGGGAAAGAGAAGAGGACTATGAGGAACCACCAGCGCGGTCGGTCTTGGCGACTGCCAACGTTGTTAGTCACCCTTGTACTCGGCGGCGTGATTCTGGCGCCGGTCACATCGATGGCCCAAGGACCCGGAGTCGAGAACGGTCAATGGACCTACTTGGGTGGAGACGCTTGGCACACGCGTTATACGCCGGCCGACGAGATCAATGCGTCCAACTTCAAGGATTTGGAGCTCGCTTGGCGCTTCGATGCAGGAAGCTTCGGCCCCAGTACCTCACGAGCCACCGGTAGTCTCATCGACGGGAAGCTCATCACCGTTACGGGTGAACGACGGCACGTCATCGCCATCGACCCCAAGACAGGGGAGCTCCTCTGGAGCTTCACCGAGCCCAACACCTACCGCTACGAGTACTCGATGCGGAAGGGATACGGCAAGGGGATCGCCTCCGGCAAGGTCAACGGCCGTACCGTGGTGTTCATCACATCCCCCGCTTTTTTCCTCCACGCGCTCGATGCTGAGACCGGACGCCCCCTGGAGAACTGGGGGAAGCCCGTCGACGTTCCCGGATTCGGTAAGTCCGGTACCGTCGATCTCGTCTACGATTTGATCCAAGACTGGGGTCCCTGGCAGCGATGGGACGAGCCCTACGACGCCTATCAGGGCATTCCACTAGAGCTCGGCTACATCACGAGCTCCTCGCCGCCGATCGTCGTCAACGACGTGGTCGTCGTTGGAAACTCCGCCGAGCAGGGCTACAACCAGACTCGAAAAGAAATGGTTCCCGGCGACATCCTCGCCTATGACGCGGCGACCGGCGAGATGAAGTGGAAGTTCAACGTCATCCCGCGGCCGGGCGAGGTCGGGCATGAGACGTGGGAGAACGATGCTTGGCAATGGACGGGCGACGTCTCCTCTTGGGCGCCCATGGCTTCCGATCCGGAGCTGGGCCTCGTATACATTCCCACCAACGGCGCGACCATCGACTACTACGGTGGGTTCCATCCTGGTGACAACCTCTTCGGCACGAGCTTGATCGCGATCGACGTCAAGACCGGCGAGCGCAAGTGGCATTACCAGTTGGTGCACCACGACATCTGGAACTACGACACGCCCACCGCCCCGGTGTTGATGGATGTCACCGTCGATGGCAAGCGGATCAAAGGCATCTTTCAGGCGACGAAGCAGTCCTGGGTCTACGCACTCAATCGCGAGACCGGCGAGCCGATTTGGCCCATCGAAGAGATGCCGGTGCCGCCGTCGACGGTTCCGGGCGAGAAGCTGGCGAAGACCCAGCCGTTCCCCACCAAGCCTGCGCCGTTCGAGCTACAGGGCCGCCAAGAGCGAGACCTGATCGACTACACGCCTGAGCTCAAAGCCAAGGCGCTCGCCTATGCCAAGGAGAACAACCTCTTCGTTCCGCTGTTCAACCCACCGGTCGTCATGGGCAGCCCTGAGGCCGAGTGGGTAGGCGCCGGCCTGAACTGTCCCGGCGGTGGAGGCGGCGGCAACATCTACAGTCCCGCTGTCGCCGATCCTGTCAACGGGGTGTTCTATGTAGCTTCCGCTAGCGGCTGTTCGCAATATTTGCTGATGCCCGGAGCCGAGTCACCCATGGACACGACGACCGTCCAGACTGGAAAGACGCACTCGGAATGGTCGCGCGCGGCCGGGCCGGGTAGTCGAGGCAACGTCTCCAAGCGTCCAGACCGTGCGAAGCTCGATGGGCTTTCGATTTGGAAGGGCCCGGTCGGCCGTATTACCGCCATCGACATGAACACCGGTGAACATCTTTGGGTGATCCCTCACGGTGACGCGGATGAAGAAGATCAAGAGGAGCTTCGTAACCACCCGTTGTTGCAGGGCGTGCCGAACGCACCGACCAACCCGGGCCGCGCCGGCTGGGCCGTCATGGTGGTCACACCAAACTTGCTCATCGCCTCGGGCCAGACCAGCGACGGCACTTGGAACCTCTTCGCCATCGACAAGAAGACGGGTGAGCGTCTCGGAGCGGTGGAGATTCCAGGCCAGACCGGCTACGGCATGTCGAGCTGGGTACATGACGGTCACCAGTACGTGATGGTTCAGCTTCAAGACGGGCTGGCCGCCTTTGCTCTACCCGGCGCGAAGCCGGCAGGCAGCCAAGCGCATTAAGAAAATCCTTTTGGCCCTTCCTCCGCCGACGATGCGGAGGAAGGGCTTTTTTTTTGGTGGGCGCGCGCCTTTATAATCAGCTCATCAAACGATCTCGAGTCGATCGTCTGGTCTCGGTTGGAATTCAGGGGGGGGCGCGCGTGCGGTGGGGATGGCGGGCGAATACGTGGCTACGCTCAGTCATCGTCATGCTCGCACTCCTGAGCTTCAGCTCAACCGAGGCACGCTCATGGCAATTGCTCATTGAGCACGACCCGCTCCCATGCCTTGGATTGGATGAGCATCCCGTGGTGGACGCTGTCATCGGGTCGAACGACGTGCGAACGGTGCGACTGTACTTTCGATCCGACACGCCGAGTGAGTTCTACTTCGTCGACATGCAACTGCCGAACGGTGGGGCTTCCGGACTCTTTCTCGGCTTGCTTCCCAAGCCCGCACCCGAAACCAGGAGTATCACGTACTACATCGAGGCGATCGACGTCACGTTCAATGCGACGCGCTCCGAGGAAATCGTCGTACCCGTCCTCGAGCCTTGTGAGCGACGGCCAGCCGCGGCCTATTTCTCGGGCGAGCCGGAGATCACCGTTGGCACGATCTCCCAAGGGGCACCGGCAATTCCTCCCGGGTTTAGCCCCGAAGGCATCGTCGCCGTCATCTCTACCGCCGGAATAACCACAGGTATCCTCCGGGAGTCGGATCCCACCAAAGCCATCATATTGGGCACCGTCGGTGCCGGCGCGGGTGTCGCCGCCGTTGCAGTTCTCGGCAAGAAAGAGCCGCCATCGGAAGAGGCTCGAAGAGCACCTCTATCGACCACTCCAAGCTCTCCGCCGCCGAGCTCCGGGCCCTCCGACCCGAACATACCGACGAGTCCCAACGCGCCGTCCGGCCCGGGATCGCCGCCGTCGGGCCCAAATGCTCCGGCCAACCCGAACGATCCAAACTCGCCAACCAGCCCTTCGGATCCGCCGGGCCCAGACCCGCCAGCCCTCAACGCGTGCTTCAACTACACGGGCAAACTGGCGTCGTGCATTCACACCTGGGACGCCTCTTGCTCCACGGGCCCCATCCTTCTTTATGAGTGGAGCGTTGATACGACGGCGCAGCTTCCTGCAGGCACACTGACGTTCAGCAACGCGCTCCCGTTATTGGTCGTCAATTGGAACCTGCTCGGGGGCTGCCTGGGTGCCCCGACCATCGAAGTCCAGCTCACCGTTCGCGACATCGCTAATCAGTCGAGCACCGTGTCATCGGGCGGAATCGTGATCGATCAAAAGTCCGCCGACAACGATGCGCTGACAACGACGTTCACCAGCGAGCTATCGACCGAATCGGAGGCCACCGGAGTCGTGACCTTCAACGACTTACGCTCCGACGTCGTCGACCATCGGGCGCCCTACCAACACCGTGTCACTGGACGAGGTCCCCGTAACTTCGTCGATGCGTATCTGGTGGGCCCTGTCTCGGCCGAGGCGTCGTGGACATTCGACTTCACCCATGCAGATCATTTCGTTCCGGGAAGCTTCGGGGGCATCCGTGGACAGGTCGTGTCGACGACAAAGCGCCACATCGTGTTCCGACTCGCGCGCGGACAGAGCGAGCGCATCCGGTTTTGGTACGCTCTCGAGCCTTAACAATAATTTAGAAACCCTAAACGACCTCGCGCGCTAAACTCAGGGCTCATGAGCAGTGGACCCCGAAACGAGAACGTCGGCAAGAACGGTCAGGACACACCAACCGAGCTCGGCAGCTACTTCATCTCGAACTATCCACCCTTCAGCGCGTGGGACCGCGACGACCTCTCGCCCGCACGCGACGCGATCGAATCGCATCCCTCGGTCGATACCCCTCTCGGGCTCTATCTCCACATTCCGTTTTGCCGTAAGCGGTGTAAGTTTTGCTACTTTCGTGTCTACACGGACAAGAACGCCTCGGAGGTCGAGCGCTACGTCGACGGGCTGGCGCGTGAAGTCGAGCTATACAGCGACAAGCCCGTCCTGCAGGGACGGCCGTTCCGCTTCGCCTATTTCGGCGGCGGCACCCCGTCGTTTCTCAGCGAGAAGCAACTTCGATCCCTCGTCGAAAAACTCAGAAGATCCGTGGACTGGGACGACGCCGAGGAAGTGACTTTCGAGTGCGAGCCCGGCACCTTGTCGCAAAAAAAACTCGAAGCGATTCGGGAGATCGGTGTGACCCGGCTCAGCCTAGGGGTCGAGAATTTGAGCGATGCCATCTTGGAGGAGAACGGTCGCGCGCATCGCTCGGCGGAAGTGTTTCGCACCTACGCGTGGGCGAAGGAGATGGGCTTTCCGCAGATCAATGTGGATCTCATCGCCGGGATGGTGGGCGAGACCGACGAGAACTGGCGTGACACCGTCGAGCGCACGCTCGAGCTCTCCCCCGACAGCCTGACGATCTATCAAATGGAGCTTCCCTATAACGCGGTCTACGCGGCGGACTTGAAAGAAGGATCCCTGCGGGTCGCCGACTGGCAAACCAAGCGCCGCTGGGTGCGGCAAGCCTTCGAGATGTTCGAGTCCAAAGGCTACAGCGTCTCGAGTGCATACGCCTTGGTCAAAAACGCCGACACGCGTTTCGTGTATCGCGATGCGTTATGGCGCGGTGCGGATATGCTCGGGACCGGCGTCGCGTCGTTCTCTCATATCGGCGGCGTGCACTACCAGAATCTGGACCGTGAGGATCAGTATCTGGCTGCGCTCGACGCTGGTGAGCTTCCTCTCGGACGGGCACTCTCCGTTACCAAAGACCAACGGTTGATCCGCGAGCTGATCCTTCAGCTCAAGCTCGGCCGTATCCAGCCAGACTACTTCTCGAACAAGTTCGGAGTGTCGATCATGGAGCGGTTTCGCGATCCGCTCGACGCTCTTCGCGAGTCCGGCTACGCCGAGTACGACGAACGCGAGGTTCGACTGACGCGTGAAGGGCTCCTGCGGGTCGATGCGCTCTTACCGCGCTTCTTCGAGCCTGAGCACCGAGGCGTCCGCTACACCTAACCATCCCCGCTGGGGATCGGCGGCCTGGCCTCGAACTACCGCACCAGAGTGGTCGAGACGATCGCTCGTCCCCGGGTCTTCGACTGAAAGAAAGGCTCCCACGCCGTTCGGATGGATTCGAGCTTCGCGATCTGTGCCGCGCTCGGCGGCAAGCCATTTCGATGGAGAAGCACCCAAGCGTGACGGAACTGCTTGGGGGCCTTTTGGAAATCGGGAGCGCGCGGCCCCTCCGCAAGAATCACGTCGTCGAGGAGGACGTTTCGTCGGGTGCCCGTCACGACCAGTCCTGTCTCGGGCTGGGCTTCGTTCGTCAGTGCTTCACCCCGAGAGTCCTGCCCGGTGGCGCCTTCGATGTAGAAAAACGGTGCGACGCCCGACGCCGGAATGAAGCCCATCAAATAGAGATCCAAAGACGAGTAACGCAGCTCGAACCCAGCCGTGCGAAACTGATTTCCTCCTTGCACCGTGTATTCGTTTCCCTCGAGAAAAGAACCATCGGAATCGAGGAAAAAGCTCCAATGCGCATTGCCGCGACCTAGAAGCGCGTTGCTGCGCACTCCGGCCTTCATGAACTGGGGTTTAGCGAGCCAGCGGTGCCCCACCTCGTGGGCTAGCAGGGCCAAGATGGTGGGCCCTCCCGAAGCCCCCCGAACCCTCGCCGTGGGCGAGTCCGGATAGCGATCGATGTTGCCCATGTAGATGAAAGATTCCAGCTTCCCGTCGCTGCCCCACGCCGACGCAACATCGAACTGATTCGACCCGATGCCCCTGATGTCGTTTTGGATGGTGGACTCGAACGCAAATGAATTGTCGGTGTCGCTCTCGAACGTCGTCCACAAAACGACCGCTTCGTACTGGTCCGGGAAATGCTGATAGAAGCGTTTCGTCGTGGCGACGTTATCGATCACCCGCTCCGCCAAGAAACGTTCGACGACAGCGCCTCCTTCGGACTCGCTCCCGGCCGACAGATCGACGAACCGAGGCCCGCCCGAAACACCGCCCGGTGATAGACCGACGATCCCTCGCCGCGCATCCACCGTCTCGTATCGCACGACCACGCGTCCGTTGCGCTCCAGCACTACTTGAAAGGTGTTCTCATTGGTCTCTCCCCATTCCGTCACTTTGTCCCAGGTGACAACGAGGCGATTGGGAAGCTCCGCGACACTGACCGACCCACCTTCGGACGGATCGAGATCCGTAAAAAACGGCGCGATGCGGGGCGCTCCCGTCAGGAAACGAGAAACGCTACGCGCGCTGCTCGCGCTATCCCCTCGGCCAAAGGTCAAGTTGCCATCCGAGTTGATGAAGACGCGATCCCACGACTCGCCGAACAAGGAGAACGAGAACGGCAGGTCGACCCCGATACTCGCGTCATCTCCAATGCTCAGCCGCCGACCGAGTGACGGCTCGAAAGCAGAGGGTCGCCGTCGCACGCGATAGGCACGTCCGAGAGGTTCGAACGCAATCTCAGAGGCCAGCAGATCGAACGGATTCGCTCCGGTGATGAGACCCCCGTCCCCCTCGAGGACAGCGATGTTCCCTATCTGGTCGACCACGCCCATCTGACGCAGCGCCTGTCCGGACCGGGCTCGTCGCTCTGCCACTGCTCGATGAAATGCGAGCTCCATCTCACCTCGCCCGTGGAAAGTGCCGCAAAGGAGATCCACCGGATGCGGTTCCGCGTCCGAGTACCCTGGGCTCAAGATGCACAACGAGATGAACGCTAAGAGCACTCGAGTGCTCCCATGACACCGTTTTTTGAACTTCACCGCTACGCTCCAGTCATCACCGCGTGAAGGTCTTCAATATCGGCGACAGGAAAAGTAGCACTCGAGGTCAGCAAAGTCCATTCGTAACGCCAACGGATTCACCGAGCGGATAACGGTGGCTCATGAATGCCTTGAGAAACATTGGGGGTAGTGTCAGACTGCCGCTGTTCATGGCGTCGCCCCCAGCTCTCAAGGTTTTCGTCTCCTACGCGCACGAAGACGAGTCCTTCAAAGACAAGCTCATCAAGCATCTGGCTATCCTCAAACGCCAATCGCTCATCGACGCTTGGCAAGATCGCCAGATTCGCGCGGGGGAAGACTGGCAGCGGCAGATCGATGCCGAGCTCGAAGCGGCGGAAGTCATTCTTCTGTTGATCAGCAGTGACTTCCTCGCCTCTGATTTTTGCTGGGGCATCGAGATGACGCGCGCGATCGAGCGACACGATGCGGGCACCGCCACGGTGATTCCCGTCATCCTGCGATCGGTCGAATGGGACCAAGCTCCGTTCGCCAAGCTCCAAGCTCTCCCGAAGGGAGCCCAGGCCGTGAACACTTGGGACCGAGAGGACGACGCTTTCGCAGACATCGCGAAGAGCATTCGACTCGCGGTCGAAGCGTTGATCGAGCGTCGAGGGTCTTCTTCGAAACAGACGACGACCGAAGCTCCACCGAGCGCGGACCGCGCTGTCGCCGGAGCACCTCTCGCCGGATCGGGACCGAGCACGAAGCTCGCGACCATCAAAGTAGGGATCTTGTTATCTCGAACCGGGACCCTCGCGATGACAGAGGCGCCCATGATCGAAGCCGCGCTGTTCGCGATTCAAGAGCTTAACGACCGCGGGGGGTTGCTCGGCCGGCGGATCGAGCCCATCGTCCAGGACGCCGAATCCGTCGAACAGAGCTTCGAGACCCTGGCCGAGAAGCTCATCCAAGAGCATGCAGTCTCGACGATCTTCGGTTGCTGCACCTCTTCCAGCCGCAAGACGGTTAAGCCGGTCGTCGAAGAACACGACCACCTCCTGGTCTACCCGATGCAACACGAGGGGCTGGAGCTTTCGAGAAATATCATCTATCTCGGATCCGCCCCCAACCAGCAGTTCCTGTGGGCAGCGCAATATCTCTACGCCATGCAAAAGGCAAAGCGGGTCTTTCTCATCGGCTCCGATTATGTCTATCCCCACGCTGCCGCGGAGATGATCCGCGATCGCATCGAAGGCCTCGGCGGCGAGATCGTTGGAAACGCTTTCGTTCCGCTCGGCTCGTTCAATGTCTCGGACGCGGTTCGTGAGATCGCCGACACGAAGCCGGACGTGATCATGAGTCAAGTGGTGGGTGGGAGTAACTTGGCTCTCTATCAAGCGCTGCGAGGCGCGGGCATCGGTCCACCGGAGATTCCAACCCTCGCGACCAACATGACCGTGGGCGAGATCCGCTACGTGGGTCCTGAGCTCCTCGCGGGCAACTATTCCGCGTGGAGCTACTTCATGGAGATCGGAACCGAAGACAACCGCGCTTTCTTGGAGCGGTTCCAGGCGGCCTCCGGCGCGACCGCGACGGTTTCCGATCCGATGGAAGCACTCTATTCCGGCGTCCTGTTGTGGGCCCAGGCCGTGACCGAAGCCGGCACGGATGACGTGGCCACCATCCGCGAGGCGATGCTCCACCAGAGCATCGACGCTCCCGAAGGGCGGATCGAGATCGACCCCGAGACCCAATATGCGCGGCGCATCTCGCGTCTCGCTCGCATCGAGTCGGACGGTCGCTTCAAGGTCATCAACCGGTCCGAAGAGCCCGTGATCCCCGAGCCTTATCCGTCGGAGCGAAGCGTCGAGCAATGGGACGCCTTCTTACAAGATCTCTATGAGGGCTGGGGCCGGCGCTGGGAGAACCCGACCCGCTGAGCACGCTTGTTGTCGCCCCGTTTTCGTCAAAGCGACTATGATCGCCTTCGGGAGGTGCGCCCATGACGATGCGCGGTTGGGTCATAGTCGGATTGGTGATGCTCGCAAGCCCGTCGATCTTCGCTGACGAGAAAGACGCCCGGATTTTCGAGCTCGGAGACTTTCAGTTCGAAAGCGGCGTCACGATCTCGGGCGCCCGCTTGTCTTACGTGACCCACGGGTCGCTCAACGCCGACAAGACGAATGTCG